>JAYTAK010001191.1:0-6116 GCA_043737515.1 Candidatus Kuenenia sp.
CTGGCGCACCAATAAGTGTCGCCTCGTGGTGGATGCTGCCAGCATCCGAACTGACGCTGGCAGCGTCGGCCACGACAGTTATTTCTGTGCCGGTACTAAGTCAGGACGACCGAACAGCAGGTCGATGATCTCTTTCCATTCAGCGATGATCATCGGTGTCTCTTCTACCTGGTCGCGGCAATGCTGCATTCGGGCCTCGTTGGTGTCGCGGATCACCTGGATGATGTTGTTCACTTGCTTCGCCACGCGCCTGCCTTCGCGTCCGAGTTCCTTCACACGCAACTCGTGTTCTTCCTCAAGCCTGAGCAGCACCTGCTCGAATTCAGGACGCGGGCGATCCGGCACGCCCGTTTCCCGATAGTGCCGGATGAGGCACGCGATGACGTCTTTCTTTTCCTGATCGAGGCGAGTGTTCTTTACGGACTGCCAGGCCATTCGCACCTGCAGCCATGCCATCTCAAGCGTGGACGGAGATTCCAGCACGGGGTCATTCATTGGGCGTTCTTTCGCTTTTTCTTGCCGGATTTCGCCGGGTTCTGCTTCCTGCCGCTTTCGTTTCCGCCTGACCAGAGCGGAGCGACGTTGGCCTGATCCCATGCGTCCCAACTGGCCTGGAGTTCCTTGACCTTGTCAGGATTTGTGGCCGCGAGGTCCTGATCTTCGTGAATGTCGGTGGCCAGATTGTAGAGTCGAGCGGTCGTGACGGGCTCGGCATTGCCGGATTGAGTGTCGGCATTGCCGTCGTAGCGGACCAGTTTCCAGTCACCGCTGCGAATGGCCATCTGTTTGCCGAAACGCCAATAGAGTGCATCGTGTGGTGCGTCGTGTTTTTCTCCCGACAGAAATGGCAGGAGATTCACTCCATCGAGTTTCCATTCGGGCTGTGCATCCACGCCCGCTGCCGCCAGAGCGGTCGCGTGCAGGTCCAACTGGATGGCGGGCTGTTCAAAGATCCCGGGCTTGATATGCCCCGGCCAGGTAACGACGTACGGGACTCGGATGCCGCCTTCGAGCGTCGTGCGTTTGCTGCCTCGCAGCGGAGCGTTGTTCGAACCATTGACAGACACACCGGCCATTATCGGGCCGCCATTGTCACTAATGAAAGTGATCAGCGTGTTTTCCGCCTGACCGGTCTCGACAAGTTTCGCACGCACCTGACCAATCGCATCGTCCATCGCCAGCATCATGGCATTGTAGATTTGGCGCTGCTTGTCGGCGATGTGCGAGAACTTTGCCAGACGCTCGTCCGTGGCGTGCATCGGCGTGTGGACAGCGTTGAACGACAGGAAAAGAAACCACGGCTGTTCGTTGTGCTGTGCGATGAATGCGCTGGCCTCCCGTCCGAAGGCATCGGTTGTGTAGTCAAGTTCGTTGACAGGTTCCGTGCCACGCAGGATGCCAGTCGTTTCAAAGTAGCTGTGTGCGCCGCCGAGGAAACCGAAGAACTCATCGAAGCCTCGTTGCTGCGGGTGCATCTCAGGAAGACTGCCGAGGTGCCATTTGCCAACGAGGCCGGTTCTGTACCCCGACGCCTTCAGACGATCCGCCAGAGTCTGCTCGGTGACCGGCAATCCCTGCCCGCCGCTCCCGCCCGGATTGAATTCGTGTCCGAAACGATTCTGATAGCGACCGGTGAGCAACCCGGCCCGAGTTGGTGAGCAATATGGTCCAGTCACATAGCCATTTGTAAATCGCACGCCCTCTGCAGCAAGCGCATCCAGATTCGGCGTCGGAATATCCTTGACGCCGTGGAAGCCGACATAGGCGTAACCCATGTCATCGCCCACGATGATCAGGATGTTTGGTTTGTCGGCAGACCGCTCAGCAGCGGAAAGCGATACAACAGAGAATATGAACGCGGCAAGAATCAGGACAAGTTTGTGCATTGGTTTGTGTCTCCAGTCTGAACGAAGTCTATCGGTTTCTATTCCGTATTGAATGGACTTTGCCGGGCGAAACGGCGTGAACGGCATTTTCGCTGACGGAACGTATGCGTGTGGCACCGTCAGCGTCGGGAAGATTCTGGTTTTTCGTCGTGCTCGGCCCGAGCCTGCCCCGGCCGGAACCCCGAGTTGACATCGATCCCGCAATCGCTCCTCATCCCACTTGATGGATTCGAGAAAACGCTGTAGCGTCCGTGGGCATTGATCAAACTTCAGGGGAATGGCTTCGCAGTTCTTGCGGAGGACCGTCTCGTTTTCCATTCGTTGAGGATTTGCCACGTTTCTCGCCGCCAGATCTCTGGAGTTCCCGGATGAATTTCTTCCTTCCCCTGCATTTGATTCTGCCGATTCTGTTCGTCCTGACAACAGCGGCGGCGGAGGCTCAGCCGCCTGCCGAAGATCCGTTTGCGTTGGGTGTCCGGAATTCGGAACCTGTCAGCCCCGAAGACGAACAGAAGACGTTTGTCGTGCCGGACGGTTTTCGCGTGGAACTCGTGGCCTCGGAACCGGACATCGCAAAACCGATGAATCTGGCCTTTGACGCCAAGGGTCGTTTGTGGGTCAGCAGTTCGCTGGAATATCCCTTCGCCGCTGCAGCCGACGTGACGCCTCGCGACACGATTCGCATTTTGGAAGACTACGACGGCGATGGCAATGCGGATGTAGTGACAGATTTTGCAGACAAGCTCAACATTCCGATCGGACTCATCCCGTACGGCGATGGCGTCATCTGTTTTAGCATTCCGAACATCTGGTTTCTGCATGACAGAGACGGCGACGGCACATGCGATGAACGCGAAGTGCTGTACGGCCCGTTCGATACGACTCGTGACACGCACGGCATGTGCAACGCTTTCCGACGCGGCGACGATGGCTGGATTTATGCGTGCCACGGATTCAATAATCGCTCCGACGTCGCAGGCAAAGACGGGCATCGCGTTCAGATGTTGTCCGGCAATACGTTTCGCTTTCGCCCGGATGGTTCGCGCATTGAACTGTATACTCAGGGGCAGGTGAATCCGTTCGGGATGGCGATCGACCGATTTGGCGACATCTACACGGCCGACTGTCACACGAAGCCCGTCACACTTCTGTTGCCGGGCGGCTGCTACGACAGTTTTGGCCGCGCGCACGATGGTCTTGGCTATGTCCCAAATGTCATGGAGCATCTGCACGGTTCCACGGCCATCGCGGCGATTGCGCTGGGGGCCGACACCTTGTTCCCGACCGAATACTCTGACAGCACATTCGACGGCAACGTCATGACGTCGCGCGTCAACCGGAATACGCTGCAGCGCACAGGTTCAAGTGTTCGAGCCATCGAGCAACCTGATCTTGTCAGCAGCACCGATCCGTGGTTTCGCCCGGTGGACATTGTCGCCGGGCCCGACGGTGGTCTCTACATCGCCGACTTTTATAATCGCATCATCGGCCACTATGAAGTGCCGCTCATGCATCCTGGTCGCGACCGGTTTCGAGGTCGCATCTGGAGAGTCACACACACTGATGCTCGGCAGCCCCGGCAAAAACACACTGGCTATGGTGCGAATCTGACAACGCTCTCCGTGCCGCAGTTGCTGGAGGTGATTCGGGACAGCCCCGCGATCCAGAAAAATCTGGCGAGGGATCTGATTGCCGATCAGCCAGGAGCAGCAGTCACAACGATTCTGAAACAGCATGTCACAGAACCCGACGCCACACTGCGGCGATACGTGCTGCGACTGCTTGCCCAAAGGAATGCATTGACCGTCGATGAACTTGCAGCGGCCGTGCGCGATCCTGACGAACTTGTCCGCGTTCATGCCTTTCGAGCCCTCCGAGAATTTTCCACAGAGGCGATCAGTGCCACAGAATCCTCCTCGCTTCTGCGACGTGGCTTCAGTGACTTGTCGGCATTGGTACGACGAGCGGCCGTGGCGGCGTCTTCACGGCATCTTTCCAGCAGCCTGACAGGTCCGCTGCTGAGGATGCTGCATACGACGGATTTGGCAGACGTCCACCTGCGTCATTCAATTCGCATCGCTTTGCGGGATCAGCTTCTCAACGAAAACTGGTTTCGCGACCTCGCATCGCGTTCACCGCTGGCAATGGACCGCCTTGCTCTGGCTAACATCAGTCTGGCGTTGAAGACTCCTGCCGCTGCGGAGTACATCGCCTCACACATCGAATTTCTGGGGACAGCTCACCCGGGCAAACTGGCCGAATATCTGCAATTCGCGGCAGCGCATGTGTCGCCGGATGCCGCTTCAAAAGTCGTATCCACGGTTCGCGAGCGATTTTCCGGCGATCAGGCGCTGCAGTTGCAACTGCTCAATTCCATGCGGCAGGGATTTTCGGAACGGGGGCAGAAACCACCGCAGCCCGTGCGTGACTGGGCACTGCACACGGCGTTGACTCTGCTGCAGATGAGGTCTCCGGACGATCTGGATGCGCTTGCCTCCAAACCAACATTTGGATGGACGTACGCCACTGATCCGAATACACCGAATCCCGACAATTGCTGGAGCATCACGACGTCCAGAAAGTCGGCAGACGGAATCGACGGCGCGCCGCTCTTCAGCAGTTTCGAACGGGGCGAGCAGCGAACGGGAATGTATCGGTCCGACCGTTTTGAACCTGACGACAGGCTCAGTTTTTACGTCGCGGGACATGACGGGATTCCGGACGAGCCGCTCAAGAAGGCGAATTTCGTTCGCCTGCGAGATGCCGCGACCGGAGAAATCCTGAAAGAAGCTTCGCCGCCGCGTAACGATGTGGCTCAGGTGGTGACATGGCAAACAGCGGAATTTCGAGGACGCAGTGTCTTCGTCGAACTCGTCGATGGTGATACGGCGACGGCCTACGCATGGCTGGCTGTCGGTCGGTTTTCTGACGAGCGATTGAATCCGTCCGATACTCAATTGCAGCGAATTCAGGCAGCTTCACTCATCGGAGACTTTGCGATTGACGAACTGCGGCCTGCGATCATCCACCTGATGAATAATTCTGAACAGCCGCGTGCGACACGAGCCGTCTTTGCCGCTGCGATGCTGAAACTGCAATCCGATTCGCGACTTGCCGCCGTTGCCTTGGTTCCATTGATCGCGGGCGTGACCGACGTGATGGTGAACGACGCGATGCACGCCGTGGCGAATAACCAGCCTGACGTGGCAGGGCCGATCCTTGAGTCCGTGTTTCAGGTTGCGACTTCAGCAGAACAACTGACACTGGCCGAACGGCTTTCCGCAGATGTAATCGGCGCAGACATGCTGTTACGGCTGATGGAATCGGGGAAAGCCTCGGCGCGACTGCTGCTGAAACCCACGGTGCAACAACGTCTGGACGCCATCGCCACTGATGCAATCAAACAACGAACGACACCGCTGACCGAGAATCTCGCCAGTGAAGACGCCGTCATCGAACAAGTCATCGCCGCCCGTCGCACCGCGGTGAATGCGGCATCCGGAGACGCGACGTCCGGAAAAGAACTGTTCAAAAAGAGCTGCCTCATTTGCCATCAGATCGCTGGCGAAGGCAAGCAGGTTGGCCCCAATCTGGATGGTATCGGCAATCGCGGACTTGATCGCGTCCTGGAAGACGTACTCGCTCCGAATCGAAACGTAGATGTCGCATTCCGAACTACGACCGTCGTGACGAATGAAGGCAAGGCTTACAGCGGACTGTTGAAGGAACTGGAAGGAAATCGCGTCAGCATTATCGACAGTCAGGCGAAGGAAACCATCCTGCAGACTGACACCATTGAAGAACGCCGGGCGGCCACAACTTCCCCGATGCCATCCAACGTGGGTGAAACATTTTCTGAGTCCCAGCTTCGCGATCTGGTCACGTACCTGCTGCAGCAACGCAGAAAGCCATGAGAGCATCTGGCAACAGCGACACCCGCGAGTCAAACCGCAGTCAGTCCTGCGATTCCTCTCGTGCAAAATCTGCTCTGCTCTGCAAACACTGGCAATTTTGTTTTAAGCACCTCGGCAGAAGTCGTTTGGCATAATGTCGTTTAACCGCGTGGGCAACGCCCCGCGATTGGCAGCGAAGCGCGGCCCGATGGGCACGCGGTTAAACGCAATACCGTTCGAAAAATGTAAATCGTGACTCCTGCTATAGTTGTGTTGCAACTACACCCACTTCAGCAAGGAGTCACGACATGGACGAGCAGGGACGCTCAACATTTTC
>JAYTAK010001192.1:0-2670 GCA_043737515.1 Candidatus Kuenenia sp.
ACCGCCCTGGTTCACGAAGCGTTTCTCAGACTGGTCGATACCGACACAATCCAGCACTGGAAGACGCGCGGGCATTTCTTTGCCGCCGCTGCGGAAGCCATGCGTCGTATCCTGGTTGAAAACGCCAGACGCAAAAGGCGAGTCAAGCATGGCGGTGAGCTGGAACGTGAAGAAGTCGATCTCATCGACATTGAAGCGGCGGAACCCAGGGAAGATCTGATTGCACTCGATGCGGCGCTTGATCGGCTGATGCAGGTCGATCGCACGGCGGCCGAACTCGTGCAGCTTCGCTATTTTGCGGGCCTGACGATCGCTGAGATTGCAGCCGCGATGGACATTTCGCCGAGAACGGCTGACCGTACATGGGCCTTCGCCAAAGCCTGGCTGCATCGGGAACTGACCGGGTAGACCAGAATACGGCGAGCGGCGTGGCGTCAGCCCGCCGGTACACCTTCGATTCGATGGTGCCAAGGGGACCGTCGTTTTAGTTCACAGAGTCAGAGAATTCGTTTAACGGCGAGCCGCAGGCGTAGGCGAAACGCGGCCACGACGCCTGCGGCTTGCCCGCATGGAGCCGTGATTCCATTGATCAGCGCCCTACGGAGGCAAGCTCCGCAGTGGCGAAGACGCCTTCCGGATTTCTTGTCTGGTGATGATCATCGCTCGATGGGGACGAGCCCCGATCGTGGCGGAAATCTTCTCTTGCCTCACCGCCCGAGCCGCAAGCACCCCAAAACTCGTCAGACTCCTCATCTGAATTCTTCTCTGAAAAACAACACTCTCAACGTCTGCTGATCAGAGTCTGAGAATTCGTTTAACGGCGAGCCGCAGGCGCAGGCGAAACGCGGCAACGACGCCTGCGGCTTGCCGTTAAACGATCAAGACGACAGTCCCAAGGAGCGATGGACGCGGGAATCGCAACGTACCGGCAAGCTGACGCATGCCGCTCGCCGGTACAAAAACACGGGATTTCATCGGCTATTACTGGTTCATCATATTCTTTTGAGAATTCCTGGCGTAAATTCTGCCGCTGCGTCGCACTATAGAATAGATGGCTCCCGTTTGACCTGGAACCATCCGCGCTGGCACTGTCGCGGCGGGCAATATCGCTGTTAGCTCAAGGTCAAACGAAACGCCTTATCTGCGAGAATCGCATGGCCATGAACGAACGTATCATATTCGACGCTGCTCTGGAAATCGCCGATCCGAACGCACGCCATGCGTTTCTGGACAAAGCCTGCAGCGGTGACGCGGGGCTCCGCGCGAATGTTGAAGCTCTGTTGAAGTCACATGACACCGCTGGATCATTTCTCGACGTGCCGGCGGTCGAACAGGTTGGACAAAAATCCGCCGCCGACACCGCCCACACGATTGTCGGCAATCTCCAGGACGTTGATGACGACAAAGAGGGCGACATTGATCTCAGCTTCCTGCAGCCATCCACAAAGGCCGCTTCGATCGGAACGCTCGGGCATTACGAAATCCTCCAGGTTCTGGGGCAGGGAGCGTTCGGAATCGTGTTCAGGGCATTCGATGAAAAACTCCATCGGCATGTGGCAATCAAGACGATGAGCGTGCAGATGGCCGCCACGTCGCCTACCCGCAAACGGTTCCTCCGCGAGGCACGCGCCGCAGCGGCGATTCGTCACGACAACGTGGTCCAGGTCTACAGCGTCGAAGAGCAGCCTCTGCCGTATCTGGTGATGGAGTTCATCGACGGTCAGACGTTACAGCAAAAGCAACGCGATCATGGGCCGCTGGATGTCCCCGAACTCCTGCATATCGGGCGCCAGATCGCCGCAGGTCTGGCCGCGGCCCACACGCAGTCGCTGATTCACCGCGACGTCAAACCAGGGAATATCCTGTTAGAGAAAGGCGTCGAGCAGAAAGTCAAGATCACCGACTTTGGGCTTGCCCGGGCTGCGGATGATGCCAGCCTGACTCGGTCGGGAATGATCTCTGGGACGCCGATGTACATGGCCCCGGAGCAGGCGCTGGGACAGCCGCTGGATCACCGCTCTGACCTGTTCAGCCTCGGCAGCGTGCTGTACGAACTGGCGACTGGTCGCCCGCCGTTCCGTGCCCCGAACACGGTCGCCGTCCTGCGCCGAGTCGTCGATGACATCCCGCGTCCGATTCAGGAGATCATCCCCGAGATTCCTGACTGGCTCGTTACGATCATCAACAGGCTGTTGGAAAAGCAGCCGGACGTCCGGTATCAAACCGCCAAAGAGGTCGCCGACCTGCTGGCCCGCTGCCATACGGAGTTGCAACTCACCGGGCAAGTGACTTGCGTTCCCGGTCTTCCAGGTAGCCCTCACGCTCTGCGTGAGGAAAGCCGAACAGTGACTGACGCCGATCGCGCCAACAACGTCGCACCACCAACGGCGTCCCCTGCGCGCTCGGCTAACTTCACGCGGAGCGTGAAGGCTACTTTGGACCACGTTCAGCGCGACTCTCCCGCCGCTGCTCATCCACCGCTGCTTGAAGCACAGTCCGTCGCGCCAACGCAGAAACTCACTGCGACGAAGCTCATCTTCGCCCTGCTGCTCGCCGGACTGGTCATGTTCCCGATCCTGTTCGGACGCCATCTCAGCACCGCGTTCAACGCCTGGTACTGGCCCGCGATCCCGACCCTCCCCGCGACGGAACTCGCCACCGGTCTGAACT
>JAYTAK010001193.1:0-2670 GCA_043737515.1 Candidatus Kuenenia sp.
CCCAGTCATTCCGCACCTAGCCGCTCCACAAGACCAAAAATGCCGGTCTTCACGGCAATCCCTCAGCCTTTCCCGATTCAACGGCCACAGATCCCCGAAACCAGGGCACCAAACTCCAACACAGCGCCGTCGTGGCGGAACCGATCAGCACGACAACGGTATAAGCCATCTCAGGTCCACTTTGTTTCGCGAACATGTCATAGAGCCTGCCGCCCAGAACGGTGGCAGCGATGATCGCGAGATTTGAGACCGACATCAGCATCGCAAACATGCTGCCTGCGATTGCCGCTGGACACATGCGAGCTGCGAGGTCCATTTGAATCAGGTTACCCAGCATGTACACAAATCCCGCGAAGACCGAAACCGCAAAGGCACTTTGCACGCCTTCCACGAGCAAATACGCCAACGTCGATGCGACGCCCGCAGCAATCGCCAGATGAATCAGTCGGCACCCCGGGATGATGCGACACACGAGTCCATAGACCAGGCAGGCACCGATCGAACCGATGGAAAACAGCGAATTCGAATGACCATATTGTTGCGGTGTGAGCTTCACGTGCCCGGTCAGATGAAGTTGCTGAATCGTCGATGAAAACGGATTGAAGTTCCACAGGAACAGGAACACGGCGATCAGCAGGAATTGTCGGCTCATCAGAGTGCGACGCATAATGCCCAGGCGGGACCGGAGTGTTTCCTCCGGAACAGCCGATGCCGCATCCGGACCTGCAGCCTCCGACGCCAGTGAATTCACAGCCGTCGATTCGCGTGCGGACGCATCCTGAATCCAGACCCACGTCGCCACAAAAGTCACCAGGGCACCCAAGCCGCAGATCAGGAAACCGAGTTCATGCCGACTGTGTTCTGACATCCAGCCGCCCAGACTTCCTGCCAGTACCGTGGCGGCGTACATTGAGCCCCATTGAATGGACTGCAGTCTCCCGGTCAGTCCGAGCGGCTGCCCTTTTTCCACCATCAGCGCATCGGCGACGACGTCGGAAAACGCCACGGCCAGAGTCGGAACAATCAGCAAGGCCAGCAATTGATTTGTCTGGCCGGCCGCAGGCATCGAGATCGCCAGCCAGAACAGACTCATCGCAGTCATCAGAGTCGCGAGCAGCAGATAATTTCTGCGACGCGAACCGAACAGCGGAACGAAATCGATCAGCAGTCCATAAATTGGCTTGATCGCCCACGGTGCAGACACGATGGCCATGAACTGCGTGATCTCGCTGGGCGATTTCTTCCAGCCGCTCAGTAACGACCGCACCGGCTGAGCGATCAAACCCTCCCCAGGCTCAGCCAGCCCCTGCACGAAATAAAGCACGGCAAACAGCAACCCAAGATGAATCGCCGTCAGCCGAGAACGTTTGTTCCCCGAGTCCTTTGTCATCATGTTCGTATCGTACACATTATCCGCAGCAGCAAAATCCACAGTGGGGTACAACTGATCGCAAACTTGCACGGAGGACAGTTGCTGATCATAACGCCGCTGAACGGACGGACCGGAAGCGTTCAGCCGCTTCAACCGTATGTCCTCGACAGAGTCGCTGCCGCCGGTTTTCGGCTCGAACGTTCTGACCCCGAAGAAAAAATGACGGATGCTATGAAATGCTGCTGGAGCGGCTGCCACAAGACTCGTGAATGTCGTAGGCTTGTCAACGGCAGCACGTATGCCGATAATTGATACAGACTTGGATTGGCAACCACTTTCCTTAATAAGCAAACTGATGACCAATAAACTTAAGAAGATTTATGCCGCATTTGATCCTGCTCCGCTGACAGCAGGGCAAACGAATCTCTACATCGACTTAAATGCAGTGCGAGGCGATGCGGGAATTGTGCGTCATCTGCAAAGGAAAATTGAGCTTTCGAACAGCCCAACGTGCCAAGTGCTGACTGGCCATCGCGGCAGCGGCAAGTCGACGGAACTGTGGCGGCTGCAGCACGACTTGCAGGAGGCGAACGCCGATCGTAAACGCTACTTCGTTGTCGTTGTGCAGGCAGATGAACACATGGACCGCAACGACGTTGACTTCCCGGAAGTCCTCATTGCGATCATCCGTCAACTCGCCGCAGACCTGAAAACCCGTCTGAAGATCACTCTCAAGCCTGGCTACTTCAAGGATCGCTGGGACCGGCTGAAGAAACTACTTGGCTCTGAGATCTCGTTCGACGGGCTCGACCTGAGCGCCGGGATGGCGGAGCTGTCAACGATCATCAAGAACAGCCCCGATGCCCGCCTCGAAATTCGGAAGCTCCTTGACCCTGACACGAACAACTGGCTTACCGCCGCGAATGACGTAATTGGAAAGGCGAAACAAGAACTTCAAGCCAAGGGATACCATGATTTCGTGGTTATTGTCGATGATCTCGACAAGATGGTCACACGCTCGCACGATTCAGCCGAATGCACGACCACGGAGTACTTGTTCGTGCATCGAGCGGCACAACTGACTGCGTTTCAGTGCCATGTCGTCTACACTATGCCGCTGGAGCTGGCTTACTCCCACCATGAGCAGACGATTGAAGATCGATATGGTGGTGCCGTTCCGGTCGTTCCAATGACGAAAATCGCCACGCCGCCGCCCAAATCAAAAGCGTACAAACAAGGCATCGACCGCTTTCGAGACATCATCAAGGCTCGGCTGGACGCAGTTGGCGCGACGCACG
>JAYTAK010001194.1:0-6115 GCA_043737515.1 Candidatus Kuenenia sp.
CTCGATCCGCGCCAGTGGAGCATGCTCATCCCGGCCTGCCGTCATGCCAAAGAAATCCTGCTGAGTGCCAGCGCACCGGAAACTTACACCGTCGTCCTGTCCGGTTCCGGCTCACGCCTGATCGGCGGCGCGATGCAGACGGAACTCTTGCGCGACGACGTCCTGAAACTGTTCATCGAAGGATTCCTGCCGACGGTCGGTTTGAATGAACGGCCTCAGAAGCGGCAATCGGGATTTCAGGAATTCGGTCTGCCCTATGCCGCCGATCCAGCCATCACGAAATACCTGGCGACGTTTCTCCAGACGCATTCACAGGACACGATCAAGGGACCCCGTCCCGATATCGTGCTGTTCAACGGCGGCTTCTTCGCGTCGCCCGTGCTGCGGACGCGACTGATCGAAGCGCTCGAGAACTGGTTTCGGCCACAGGATGCAAACTGGTCGCCGACCGTGCTCCGCAATGATCGCCTCGATCTCGCGGTCGCACGCGGCGCAGCCTACTTTGGCATGGTGCGGCGCGGAGTCGGTATCCGCATCGTCGCGGGTTTAGCTCGCACCTATTATATAGGGATCGAGCAAGCCGACGGTCAACGCGCTGCATTGTGCCTCGTTGCGGCCGGAACCGAATCATCGTCAACACCAACCGTGATCGATCGCACGTTCAAGGTCCGCACATCAGAACCCGTTGAATTTCCCATCCTTGTGTCAGGCACACGCCTCACCGATCAACCGGGCCAGATCATTCCGTACGATCCGGAACAACTCTCCGAATTACCCCCCATACGCACAGTTCTGACGACTCGAAAACGCGGCGACATCGCGACCGTCGATGCGCGACTGTCGGCCACGCTGACGGAAATCGGCACGCTGGAATTATGGTGCGAACAAGTCGATGCCTCGCGCCGCTGGCAGTTGCAGTTTGACGTGCGGTCCGCGACGGAGACAGACCGCGAAGCTCATACAGGCACCGCAGAACAATCCGGTATCGTCGATCAGGAACTGGTTGCAGCGGCCGTCGCCGTGCTCCGCAACGTCTTCGGGCCGAACAGCACAATTCGAGCCGAAGATGCAATGAAACAACTGGCAGAAGTGATTGGTCAGCCACGCGCGGAATGGCCATCGTCCTTGCTCCGCTCGATGTGGGCCGAATTACTGGAACTCAGCGACGGTCGCCGCCAGAGCCCGCAGCATGAAGCTCGCTGGCTGAACCTCACCGGCTTTTGCCTGCGACCCGGCTTCGGCATGGCCGCTGACGACTGGCGCGTGGAAGAAACCTGGCGCGCGACAAACGGGCGACTCATCCATTCGACGCCCGCATGTCTGGCCGAACTGCGCACGCTGTGCAGACGTATCTCAGGCGGACTTGCAGCGGGCCGTCAGACCCAGATTGCATCCACGGTCCTGCCCGCCATTCGCCAGCGATTTCGACAGGTGCAGACTGGGCGAGGCAAAGCCGCTCCGTACGCCTCCGGCAATCACGAAGCCGCAGAAATCTGGCGTATGCTCGGATCAATGGAACTGCTCGGGCTGCCGTTGCGGATCGAACTTGGCGACATGATCATCGACCTCTTCAATCGCGCCGCGTTCGAATCAGTCCGCAACGCCTTGATCTGGAGCCTCGGTCGGATCGGCGGTCGAGTCCCCGTCTACGGCCCGTTGAACCTGGTCGTTCCGCTGAGTCAGGTCACCAACTGGATCGATGTCTTACTCCGCACCGGAGACCTGCAGGACCCCACGACTCAACTCGCGCTCATGCAACTCACCCGCCGCACCCACGACCGCTTCCGCGACGTTGATGATGCTCTCCGCAAACGCATCACTGATCGACTGACGTCCGTTGCTGCCAGAAGCCACCTCATCACACTCATCACAGAAGGCGGCTCACTCGAAAGCGAAGAAGCCAACTTCATCCTCGGCGAATCCCTCCCCGTCGGCCTCCGCCTCGCATAAATCGACTCTCCAAATCAAACCCGCCCCCCCATCTTCCTGCCCCCCATCTTCCTGCCCTCCGCCCGTTATTTCAAATCTCAAATCTCAAATCCTTCTTTTGCCCTACTTCCTACTTCCTACTTCCTACTTCCTACTGAAAACTGAAAACTGAAAACTGAAAACTGAAAACTGAAAACTGAAAACTGAAAACCTGCCTCTCCCTCACATCACATCCACCGGACTTCTCACCGCCAGCCCCGGTCGGTTCAGCACATGCGTGTAAATCATCGTGGTCTTCACATCCGCATGTCCCAGGAGTTCCTGCACTGTGCGGATATCGTAGCCATCTTCGAGCAGATGAGTCGCAAAACTGTGCCGCAGCGTATGCGGCGTCGCCGGCTGCTCGACGCCACCCGCCACCAGAGCACGTTTCATGATTGGAGGAAAATTGTTCTCGTGAATATGGTGTCGGCGAATTACGCCACTCCGAGGATCACGCGACTTCTGACGCGACGGAAACACATACTGCCAGCCAAACTCTTTGTCCGCATTCGGGTATTTTTTGGCCAGAGCATACGGCAAATACACTCGACCTTCGCCAGCCTCCAGATCGGAATCATGCACCTTCTTCACGGCTCGCAATTGTTGCTGCAGCAGTTCCATGGCCGCTTTCGGCAACATCGTCACGCGATCCTTCTCACCCTTGCCATCACGCACCGTGATCTGCATCGTGTCAAAATGCACATCCTTGACACGAAGCCGCAGCACTTCCTTGTGACGCATCCCGGAACCGTACAGCAGGAGCGCCAACAACAGGTCACGACCTTCCAGTTGCCGTAACATGCGGTTCACTTCCTGCCGACTCAGCACCAGCGGCAAATGCTTTGGACGCTGTGCTCTGACCGCGTCGATGAACTCCAGATCTCGCCCCAGAATCTTCTGGTAGAAAAACAGCACGGAATTCAATGCCTGGTTTTGAGTACTGGCCGCCACCTCGCCGTAAACCGCCAGATCTGTCAGAAATTCCTTCAACTCAGGAGCCCCGAACTTCTCCAGTTCCTCGCTGCCCACATGCTTCATAAAACGCAGCACCCAGCCGACATAAGCCGTCTCGGTACTCAGCGCGTAATGCATCAACCGCAATTCGCCACGCATCTTCTGAATCCAGTGTGGTTCGATCGTGCTGATGACACCCAACAGTTCTGCTTCGTCCTGTGGTGTCGTTACAGCAACCTGTTCCTGTTCTGCCTGGCGGCCCAGAATCTGCCTGATCTCCAGTAAGTCCGGATCGCCGGTCCCGAGTACGTCAGACCGATAAAGTTCAATTGCCCGTACCGCCTGCAGCCGCTGCCATGCAGGAACCTGTCGAGCGAGAAGTGTGCGACAAAACTGTTTGACGCTCTCCTGAGAGATGGTCAGAGATGCCGTCTCTGGCAGATGCAGGAAAACCGCATACCGCCGCAGCCATCGCCCAAACCAGACACGATCATCTTCATGAATTCGCGCGGTTTTCAATACCACCAGGAACCGTTCCACAGACATCGACACACTCCCTCGACAAGCAATAAAGCAGCCGTCACTCTTCGAGAACCGACTCCCTCGCTGCAACCTCGCCTTTGAACCCCCGTTCAGAGGTTGTCAGCTAAGTTTTGGTGTTATCGCAATATTCAAAACTCGCGCAAGCGTACGCTTGCAAGAGAATTCGAGTTTTGATAAATTTGCCATCGAATTTTGATTATCGTGATTCCCAGAAGGTTGCTACCTCAAACTGAGTTGTGATGACTGGAATGTTCGTTGCTACAGGAACTACTTCATGTTTGATGCTACTCATTGTGAATACGCCTTTGCCTATATGTTGAACCGTTCAATCGGCCAACGTGGTTTGTCAAATGATGCTGACGTGTTTCGCTCCGGCGAACCGTCCGATCTGAAAAAACTTCTTGATGACACCGCTAAAGCGGTGCAGGCCAGAATTGATGGCTTGACCTTCACCGCAGCAGATGCTGAGAATGGTGGGGTTAAGGCTCGCCTTGATGTCATGGCTAAATCTATTGCTGATATCAAAACCGCCATAACCAAAAAAGAACCCCAAGACTATCACTGGGAACTTATTGCTACTCTTGTTCACATAATTTCTGCGTTGTTTGACTACATCGACGAACGTCAGATATAAGGTTTTCCACCACAGCGTTATCAAAAACAATAGGGTAGTCTTTCACTGTGTGAATCTGATCTGGCGTAACCGCCTGTACTCGTCCCAACTCGTTGTTGATATAATTTGCTGTCGTCTCGTATACTACAATCCGCAAAGCTCTATTTTCTCTCGCCGCACGAATCAGTGCTGTCGTGTGTCCAACACCGCGTAAATAATCGCAACGAACAACTCGATGCACCGGAACGCTCAACTTATCGTTTTGGGGTGGTTGGTCGATTGTTCGCGTCCGGTGATCGTCGGCGTTATCCCGCTAAGCGAACCATTTCGCGTCCTTAAATGTCAATTTGGAACGAATGGATTCCCAAAATGACAAACAACCAACGCACGAAAAACCAGCACTACGTTCCACAGTTCTTGCTTCGCCGATTTGCGGACAAGAGCGAGCGCGTGTACGTCTACGACAAACACTCGCGAAAATCGTTTGTTTCCTCAACTCGCAACGTTGCGTCGGAGAATTTCTTCTATGACCTAAAGGTTGGTGATACCGAGATTGCTCTCGAACCGTTGATGACCGACATCGAAAACGCGGCGCTCGCTGCCCTCAACGCTATAGCGGATTCGGGCTCCATCGCCAATCTGACCGATGAATGTAAGGTAAACATCGCGTTCTTCATGGGCACGCAAATGGTTCGGACCCGTGCCGCGCTGGAAATGCTGCACCAAGTTGAAGCGGGCTTGCGACGGGTCGGCCCGTCGAAGGGCCTGACCCCCGAAACCACGCCAGGCTTGTTCATGGACGACGAACAATTGAAGCAAATGAGTTTGATGAATCTGCGAATGGCAAACGATTTGGCACCACAGTTCCTCAACAAGGACTGGATGGTCTATCGGGATCCAAACAAACAATTCATGATTTCGGATCATCCGTTGGTTCGCCAGAACTATTACCCTGCCGATCCGCTAATGGGCAACAACGGCATCGCCTGCGAGGGCATTCAGGTTTTCATGCCTCTGTCACCGGAATTCACCCTTGCGTTTATTTGCCCAACGCTCGCTGAACCATTCCGCGAACACCAGAAGACTAAGATGCCCGACACCGAGATTCCATTTTTGGTTGCAATCGACAACGGGACGCCGATTGATTTAGTGGACGACTGCGTTACTTATCAAAACTCCCTCCAAATCGCGAATTCCAATCGATTCGTTTTTGCGGCATCAAATGACTTCACACTCGTAGAGAAAATGTTGGACGCGACTCCGTCAGTTGCCCGTCCCAAATACATGGATGTGCAGTAGAATCGCGGGATAACAACCGCATGCACGCGGAGCCGGCGGTCGGGCCGGTTTCAAGTGGTTCGCTTTCACCGCCGGCCCGGTGATGCGGGACGTTTGGCACTAAACCCAATGGAACATCCGATGCGAGTACGATTTGAAACTAAACCGTTTGCACCAATGGTTTTTGAACACAAAGGCACGAAGTACCCATTTGACGAACTCACGCCACTCGCGAACAAAACGCGAGTGGCCACGCACATTGTAGAAACTGTATATCGTTTACCAACAGGTGAACACATTTACGTGACAGTCGTAGGAGATGAAGATCAAACATCCCCTTTGGGAATTCATAAGGGCTGGTATCTCATCGAGTCCATTACCGAGGAAGAAGCAAAATTTGACATCGATGCATTAGCCAAATTCACAGACATTTGATGACAACATGATCAATGCTTCCTTGAGACAATACTCCTTGATCTCATCCGTCAATTCGATCTCATGCTTGTGGACCGTTGGCCGTTTTCTGACACACCTGAACTCAATCACGACAGACGTGTTTGGTATTCCGAATTGCTGCTCAATATCGATAGCACGCATATGAATTTACTCCACCCTCAACAAAGAATAAAACAAAGGTGTCAGAATAAAACAAAGGTGTCAGCGACGGTCTTGAATAACGTCAATGACAGATTCGAAAAAAGATTTTCGAATTCGAATTTTGTGCAGTGTGTCGACAGGGGTGTTGGATTTTTTGAG
>JAYTAK010001195.1:0-2669 GCA_043737515.1 Candidatus Kuenenia sp.
ATCCAGAACCTGCGATGCGACTCCCAGCCGCTTTGCCACTTCAGCCGATTCCGCTGTCCTGCGCTTTGCGAGAGGACCGCCAGCCATCTGCCAGTGCCCGATGTCGCCATTCGTCACTGAGACCAGTTTGACATGATGGCCCTGAGCGGCCCAGAGCGCCGCCGTGCCGCCACTCTTGTATTCCGCGTCGTCGGGATGAGCGCCGAAGCAAATGATCCGAAGTTTGCCATCATTCAGTTCTGATTCCGCAGACTGATCAGCAGCGGTCTGAGCCAGCGCGATCTCAGTTGTGATTGTTGCGGTCACCAGAACCAACAGGTAGCAAATAAATCTTCGGGCGGGAGGCATCGCAGGATCCTTTTCTTGAGCGGACGGTTGAGAACACAGGGAACCGGCAGGCGAAAGTCTGCTGATCTGCCAGCGATCATACAGTCGCCGCGTGCGGCAAATAACGGCAAAGCCACTCGGATATGAGATTAATGGATGAGCGGCGAAGTTGGAACCGACGTCCCGCATTAGGCGCAGGGGGTCTGACAGGTCGCATCTGTTTCCCTGGATCGCCCCGGCTGATATCCTGATGGCTGCCGTAGACTTCTGCCAAGTTCAATCTTCGCTGGATGCTTCTTCATGTCGCTTCATCGCCGCTCGTTTATGACCCATTCCGTTGCTGTTTCCGCTGCCGCGGCACTCGGGGCTGCAGGTACGAGAGCTGTCGCCGAAGAATCGGCTAGTACGTCCGCAGTTCCAACGCAGCGTTTTGGCGTCTCAACGTATTCGTTCTTCAAGTTCGGCAGTCCGAATAAAGTTCCGGTTGATAAGTGTATTGAGTTGGCCGCCGACATGGGCTTCGATGGCGTGGAACTGCTGCATGTGCAGATGGATGGCGACTCGCAGGCGTACCTGAATCAACTCAAACGCAAGGCGTTCACGCTGGGACTGGACCTGATGGGACTTTCCACGCATCAGACGTTTGTCTCGCCGGATGAAGCGGTGCGGAAGAAGAACATCGAGCATACAACGAAATGCCTGGAGATCGCCTATCAGCTTGGCATTCCGACCATTCGCGTGAATACCGGGCGATGGGGAACCAGCAAAAACTTCGATGAGCTGATGGCGAACAAGGGCATCGAACCTCGCCTCGAAGGCTATACCGACGATGACGGCTTCAAGTGGGTGATCGACAGTTATCAAATCCTGGCAAAGAAAGCCGAAGAACTGGGCGTCGTGATGGGATTGGAGAATCACTGGGGCCTCGGGCGAACCGCCGAAGGAGTGCTGCGTGTGGTGAAGGAAGTGAACTCGCCGTGGCTGCAGGTGACGCTGGACACCGGCAACTTCCTGGAGAATATGTACGACCAGATGGACGCTCTGGTGTCTCTTACAGTGCTTGTGCAGGCCAAGACCTATTTTGGCGGTGGTACCTGGTATACTCTCGAAATCGACTACCCCAGGGTCGCCGCCCTGCTGCGGAAGCACGGCTATCGCGGCTACGTTTCACTCGAGTTCGAAGGCAAGGACGATTACACGGTCGCCGTGCCGCAAAGCCTGGCAATGCTGAAGAAGGCGTTTGCATCATGATGACCGATCGCGATCACTAAGACTTGCCAGCCAACCTTGACCTTTATGGATGTTGCCTCAATGATGTTTGCTCAGCATCCCTCTGACGGAGTCGGGCTCTGGCAAACTGTGAAAGAATTCGAACGCCCGTTGCGAATTACCCGGGACGTACAGCGTTTACGTCGTACGGAGGAACAGGTTCCGGAATTCCGGGTCCGGCAACAGGCAAGGATGTTTGTATTGCTCCAGACTGCCGCCGCTGCGGGACTGGCGGGCGGTCGTGAACGAATGCCAGCGTTCAGGCGCTAAGACCTGCACGCGAACAGGACCCAGTCTGCCGGATTCTCGCTTTTCGCGATACTCAACATTGCTGCGCGCAAGCTGTTCATCGACCGCCGCCGCAAATGGATTCAGCCACGCAGAGTCGCATTCAGCGGCTACGGTTTCGCACTGCAGGTACAGTATGTAGCCCGGCGGTTCGCCCCATTGTGGAGTCAGCGTAAACAGTTTGAGATCGACACCATGCTCACGGACTGCGGCGTTCACCGCTTCGACAACCTGCGATTCTGACAGCTTCTCGCCCGTGATACTGGAAATATGGGCGCCCTTGTGGCGAAATTCCAGCAGCGGAGTTGTCCCGTAAAATCCCGTACAGCGGACAACGTCGTGGATGTTGTAACGATACAGCCCCGAGCTTGTCGTGAGCAGAATAAAATAATCAGCGCCTGTCTGAAGCTCATGCGCTTCGAGGACGACGGGGCTGGCAGATGCGGCTTCCGCAACGGGCAGGAATTCAAAGAAGTGCGTTTGAATCTCAAGCAGGCCCGACGAAGATTCATCCTGCAGCGGCAAGGTCATTCGTCCTTCGCTGGCGTGCAATCCATGATCGCGAATCGTGATCCCGTCGAAGACCTGTTTGAGTTTCGGAATGTACGCGGCAGCACTTCCGCCACACCACACACCCAGTGCCTGCAGCATTGGCCAGCATTCGCGAGGCCGCAGCGCTCCGTGCCGATCCATGATCCGCTGCAACTGTGCGGCGCGTCGAATGTCGGGACGCAGGCAGCTCTTTAAGTCGCGTAATTGTGCGGCGGGAAGATCGACGCCGCTGA
>JAYTAK010001196.1:0-6114 GCA_043737515.1 Candidatus Kuenenia sp.
ACGAGCGGTTTGCCGGTGCGCAGATAGACATTTCGCGCATGAGCCAAAGCGAACAGGCCATGCGTTCCGCCACAGGGTGCTCCCTGCAGGGATTTTGCCGTCTCAATTTTCACCAGGCGCTCAATGCTCCATTTTTCGCCCTGGGCATTGGTCCATTCGGCATCCGGAGGCAGATAACGACTGAGCGCCCACAGCGTCCATGTCACTTCTTCTTTCTCGGTGACCGTCATCTTGGCATACGTGAGCATGTCACGCATGGAGACCGGCCCTTGCGGTGTATTGAACTGCGTTTCCAGCGGCACACCGCTCATCGACAGGATCGCGACGAACTGATTGATGTGGCCTTCGAATGCATACGGCTTGTTGTACGGATGGCCTCGCCCAACCATCATCGTTTCCCAGGCGTTGTTGCCGCCACGTCCGGTGAGCACTCGAACGGGCGTTTTCTCAAACCAGCTTTCGTTTTCAAAGGTCGGCCCGGACTTGATCCATTCCAGACAACTGACAGGCTTGCCATCGTGTCGAATCAGAAATTCTTCGCGGAGGGCGAGCATCCCGTGCATAATCTGCCACGGTGTATGTTCCGCAGTGGATAACAATCGCCGACGCTGAGCTTCACGAGTCTCATAGACCAGTTTCACGAGCGGATCTTTTGCCTGCTGAATGGCCAGCGGCACGGGACGCATGACGGCATTCGAGTTGTGTTCATCAATTGTGACCTGTGGTTCAGCAATCGGTGAATTCAGTTCGTTGTCGAAGACCGGAACGCGACCGGGCGACAGCTTAATCTGCGCATCGACCGCACTGGTCGGCAGCAGGCCAAGCAACGCCACGATCGGCAGAAACCGCCGAACTTTCAAGTGCAATTCAACCATCACCATTGGGATGACTCCCACGCAGTCAGAGCAGCAAATCAATAGTCAGTCATGCGCGGAATGATCCGACGCCCCCTTTCTCTGTTTTCGACCAGACCGCAGGCGCTCTTAAATCCATCACAGCCTGCGGAATCAGAATTCTCGTTACTTTCGGCACTTGAAATAATTCCAGCCCACGGCGCAAATTGATCAGTTTTTTGAGCGAGGTTGAGCACCTGTAATACCAAACTCAGTTCACACGATGCCAGGAATCACGCTGCGTACAGCGGACAGGATCAGAAAAGTAGACATCACTCTCTGAGTGATGAATCAGTGCCTCACAACTCACGCAAGTTCCGTGTGCGTCACTCAGAGAGTGACGTCTACTTTGACCTTTTTTCGCACGTTGCAAGACGATCAGATACGCGAGTGCGTGGCTCGCAGCACGATTACTTCGTCGAATTCGCAGCGGTCACGTCTGTGATCCAGTCGGTGATCGTCTGCAGCACGATCGGCGAGATCGTTTCCTCAATTGTCTGGTACTCGCTGAGACCACCGGTTGTGCAGGATTGAAACAGGTGGTTCATCGCGGGGAACTCGATCGTCCGGAAGCGTGGGTTACGGCCTTTCACCAACGCGGCCTCGATAGCGGGCAGATTCAGCCGCGGATCAACCTGCACGTCTTTTTCCCCATTCAGGGCGAGCACAGGACACTGGACTCGCTGCAGTTGCGTGGCTGGTTCGTACGTCAAAAAGTACCGAAACCAGGGACTCTGCATCCGCTGGATGCCGGCGGTTACCGTTTCCTTCAGACTCTCTTCCGGAATCGAATCTTCGGGCAGGGTTTCAGTGAGTCGCTTGATGGCGGCGGCAGTCAGTTCATCCAGCGTTGCATCTGCAGCGGCTTCCAGCACCGTATCAATCAATGCCAGTTGAGTCGCGCGTTGAGTGTTCAGCAGACTTTCATCGGTGACGCCTTCTGCCTGAAGAATAAGCTGCCCCTGAGACAACAGGATTTCTTTGCCATTCACTCCGGTGCCTGCCAGCAGAATCGCAAACGCGACGTCTTTTCGGCGGGCCGCGACCATCGGGGCGATGGTGCCGCCTTCGCTGTGTCCCATAAGTCCGATGGCAGTTTTTGCAAATCTCGGATCCCTGGATAAATGGTCGAATGCTGCTTCCACATCGTTGGCAAAGTCTGCACTGGTGGCGGCAGAGAAATTTCCCTTTGAAGCACCCGTGCCTCGATCGTCAAATCGCAGTACGGCGATCCCGTGTCTTGAGAGATGATCGGCGATTACCCAGAACGGCTTATGATCCAGTAGGGTCTCATCACGGTCCTGAGGTCCGGAACCAGAAATCATCACGACGGCGGGACATGGCTGTGCGGTGGTCGGGATTGTCAGCGTGCCGGCAAGCTGCACACCATCTGTTTCATTTCGAAATAAGACTTCTTCAACCAGATACGGAAACGGTGCTGTTGGAGTCTGTGGTCGTACGGGTGCTTTGACGAGTTCTTCGCTGGGCGACAATTCCTGAGTTAAAACCAAATCGAGTGATGCACCGCCCTGAGTCCACTTGCCTGTGACTGCAGTTTGCTCAGCATTCAGCACGCCCTTGAAGGTACCACCGATTGACGCGACATCAATCGTCCATTGATCGCCGTTCACCGTCCGCATGGCTTTGAAGCCGCCCGATTTCTGCGACACGCTGTCGAAATAGACGTTCTCAATTCCATCATCATCACGATACACCCGGAACCGCATTGAAAGCTTCTGAAACAGCGCGCTCATGGTGCCGGTCCAGATTTCATCCGGCCGATCAGCAGGAGCGACCGGGACTCGGTGAAGGACGAGATCAAACTCCTGACCTGATTGCTTCCAGTTGCCGGTTGATGTTTTTCCGCCGTCGGAAATGCTGCCTGAATAAGTGGCTTTCGTCAGCTTGAGTGCAAACTGAAGTTTCGCGTCGTCCAGCCGAAAATCATCCAGCCGAAAGATCTGACCACCTTCATCCAGACTGACGAGTTGTCGCGCGTTCGCATCGGGAGCATCGGGGACAGGTTCAATCCGAAAGCGAAAAAGCCGTGTCCCGATGTCCATCGTTCCGTACCACAGGTCGCCCGTCGCGCTTTCATCTGCAGCCTCGAGCGCGGGACTCAGTACACACAGCAAAGTGGCAAAGCACAGATATCGCATCAGAAACCTCCAGTTTGCGTTCCAACGGGTTGAGACGATACGCACAGTAATGCGAAATGCGTTTGTTCGGAAGTGTGCCAGACGCGTAGAGTCAATTCCTGAAGCACGGATTAAGGCATTGCCCTTGCCGGAAGTGGCGGGTTCGAATTGACATTCCTCGGAGGAAAGCGACAACACGGAGATACTCGACCTAAGAACATTTTGTCACGCAGGACGCTTTCAATGGCAGCACCATTCTCACTGATTTCACATGGCATCACCGTCAAAGAGGTTGTTCGAAATCTGTCCCCCGGCAGCTTGTATGAAGAAGCCATTCGGCATGAGCCCGGCACCAGCATTTCCGATACGGGCTGTCTGATCGCGTATTCCGGCGAAAAGACGGGGCGCTCACCCAAAGACAAACGTGTTGTCAGACATCCGGATTCGGAAAACAACGTTTGGTGGGGGCCTGTGAATTTTCCACAGGACGAAATGACGTTTTCCATTAATCGCGAACGGGCGATCGATTATCTCAACACACGCAGCAAGATTTATTGTGTCGATGCGTACGCAGGCTGGGATCCTGATACCCGGATCAAGGTCCGAATCATCTGTGCGCGACCTTATCATGCGTTGTTCATGCACAACATGCTGATTCGACCGACGGATCAGGAGCTGGCCAGTTTCGGTGACCCGGATCTCGTGATTTACAACGCTGGCGGGTTTCCCGCGAATCGCTACACGACCGGCATGACATCGCGCACCAGTGTCGATCTGAGTCTGGAGAAGCGTGAAGTCGTGTTGCTGGGTACTGAATACGCCGGCGAAATGAAAAAGGCTGTATTCACGTTTATGAACTACTTCCTGCCCAGCAAAGGCATTCTTTCGATGCACTGTTCGGCCACAGCGGATCGCAATTCTGCCAGGTCGTCGATCCTGTTCGGACTTTCCGGCACAGGCAAGACAACGCTGTCGGCGGATCCAAAACGCTATCTGATCGGTGACGATGAACATGGCTGGTCGGACAACGGAGTCTTCAACATCGAAGGCGGCTGCTATGCCAAGGCCGTGTACCTGACGAAGGAGTCGGAACCGGAAATCTTCGACGCATTGAAGTTTGGCACTGTGCTGGAAAATGTGGTCTACGACAGATCGCATCACCATGTGGATTTTAACGACACCTCGATCACACAGAACACACGAGGTGCATACCCGATTGAATTCATGCGGAACGCCAGAATCCCATGCGTCGCCAGTCATCCATCCGATATTATCTTCCTGACGTGCGATGCTTTTGGCATTTTCCCGCCGGTCGCCAGGCTCACACCGGAACAGGCGATGTACTACTTCATCAGCGGGTACACCGCGAAAGTGGCCGGGACGGAAGTCGGCGTCACCGAACCGGAAGCGACGTTTTCTCCATGTTTTGGAGGACCATTCCTCGTGTGGCATCCGGGCGTTTATGCAAAACTGCTGGCGGAGAAGATTCGCAGACACGAAGCGAATGTCTGGCTGGTCAATACCGGCTGGTCGGGCGGATCATACGGCACAGGCAGCCGCATGCCGCTGCGGTTCACACGCGCGATCGTGGATGGCATTCATTCCGGCAAACTTGAATCGGCACCGATCGTTCGAGAGCCCATTATGGGGCTGGACATCGTGACGGAATGTGAAGGCGTCCCGGCGGAAATGATGCAGCCCAGCCTGTCGTGGCATAATACCGCTGCCTTTGAAGAAACGTCCCGCAAACTGGCCGCCCGTTTTCGCAGCAACTTTGAAAAGTACGCGAACGCGGTTGATGCCAGCGTCGTGTCGTCCGGACCGACTTCCGGGAATTGAACCACTGCTGACGGGCAGTCACGATTCCCTCAGGCCGACGCCGTTTCGGGCGCTTCGGCCACGTTCAGGCATTTGTCGATCTGGCGGACGGCCTGACGCAGACGCTGGCTGTTTTCGACAATTGCCATGCGAAGAAATCCTTCGCCTTCGGGACCGAAGCCGCGGCCAGGGCTCACGGCGACGCCGCCTTCATTGAGCAGTTTCATGGCGAATTCGATGGAGCCCATTTTCTTCCACGGTTCCGGAATCTCTGCCCACACAAACATGCCGGCCCTGGGCGGCTGCACGCTCCAGCCGATCCGTTTCAGACCTTCACACAGCGCATCACGCCGGATCTGGTATTCTGCCGCCATGCGATCGATCGCGTCATCACAGTGCCGCATGGCCACGATCGCGGCAATCTGAATCGGCTGAAAAATTCCGTAGTCATAATAACCCTTGATCGTCGCAAGGGCGCGGACCATCTCGCGATTGCCGCAGCAGAATCCAATTCGCCAGCCAGCCATGCTGTAGCTCTTGCTCATCGAAGTCAGCTCCACCCCGACATCCAGCGCGCCGGGAGTCGCCAGAAAACTGGGAGCCTTGTAGCCGTCGTAACAAATGTCGGCGTACGCAAAATCACTGATCACAAGGAACTTGTGTTTCCTGGCGAGACGCACCAGTTCGACAAAGAAGTCCTGCTCAATCACGGTCGATGAAGGATTGTGCGGAAAATTCACGACAACGACTTTGGGTTTCGGCGTCAGGTGTTCGCAGGTGTAAGCGATGTTGCGGAGGAATTTTTCCGGGTCTCGCACATCGAGAGCGATGACATTGCCGGAGGCCAGCATCACCGAATAGACGTGAATCGGGAACGACGGTGCCGGCACAATCGCCGTGTCGCCCGGCCCCATCAGCGCGAGGCACATATGGCTGAAGCCTTCCTTCGATCCGAGGCAGGCCAGAACTTCATCGTTGGCGTCCAGCCGCACGCCGTACCGTTTGAGATACCGCGCAGAGACTTCCTTGCGAAGATTGCCGATTCCGTTGGAGACGGAATAGCGGTGGTTGCGAGGATCTGCCAGGGCTTCTTCAATCTTCTGGACGATCAACGGATCCGGTGGATCGGTCGGATTCCCCATTCCCAGATCGATCACATCCACGCCCGCGACGCGAAGCTGATACTTTCGCTTGTTGATCGTTCCGAACAGATACGGCGGCAGCCGCCGCACTCGATCGGCGACCGGAATCGTAAAAGGATTGTC
>JAYTAK010001197.1:0-2669 GCA_043737515.1 Candidatus Kuenenia sp.
CGCCAGATTGCTCACGAACGCTCCACTGCCGGCATGGCTGAAGGAACCGGAATCTGTGAAAGCTGCAGCACGCAAAGCGGCTGAGCACTGTTCAAAGCATGGCAGCGACATCGCAAAACTCGCCCTGCAGTTTTCATGTGCTCATCCTGACATCGCTACCACTGTCGCCGGCAGCGCGAATCCGAACAATATCCGCAACTGGGCAAAGTGGCTGGCAGAACCGATCGATGAAACGCTGCTGAAGGACGTGCTGGCGATCTTTGAGCCCGTGAAGAACCTCGGGCATCTGGAAGGGCTGAAAGAAAACAACTGAGTCCTACCCCAAAATCAAGCATTGACGGGGCATCAGACGTCGGGTTCGGCATCAATCGTGACCGCGATGGACTTGAACGCGGGCGTTTTTGACAGCGGATCCACCGTGCTGGGGATGAGGACGTTGGATTCCGGATAGTACATCGCCACGTTGCCGGCGCGGATGTCGAATTCGCGGACGAGGATGTAACGCATTTCGCCGGTTTCGCTTTTGATCCGCACACGCTGTTCCGGTTGCAGACCGAGTTGCCTGATATCGGCGACGTTCATCAGAATCACGTCCCGACGTTCCTGGCCGCGGTAGAGATCTTCTTCGTCGTACACGACGCTGTTGAATTGTCCCTCGGAACGCATGGTCATTAATCGCAGTTGGCCGGCTGAGAGATTTGACGCAGGCAGTTCGGTGGCATGAAACTTTGCCTTGCCGGAAGCAGTGGGAAATCGGTAGCCATCGACCGCTCGTCCCGGAACGTGGAATTCCTTCTTTGTCGCGTCGATGGTTTTCAGCTCTTCATAGCCAGGAATTAAATCAGCGATCAGTTCGCGCACAGCCGCATGGCTTTCCATTTTCGACCAGTCCAGACGATTGTCGCCGGGGAAGATCCTGCGACCGATTTCGGCAAGGATCGACACTTCACTGCGCACATTGCTGTGCCGCGTCGGACCGCCGTCGCTGAGCCGTACATAACTGAACATGGATTCCTGAGTGGTCGTCTGCTGTTCTTCGTCACGCGGCAGCACGGGCAGAATAAACGTCTCTTTGCCAGTGCCCCATGCGTGGCCCGTGTTGAGCGTCGTTGAGAAATAGACGACTGTCTTCAGTTTCTGCATCGCATCGAACGCGCGTCTGGCATTCGGATTGCTGCCGTACAGATTGCCGCCAAGGCACAGCGCAAAATCCATCGACCCGGAATGCGCCGCATCCATGCAGGCCATCGTGTCGAAACCAGGTGAGGTCGGTGGCTTGATTCCCAATTGCTTTTCAAAACGTTCCAGCATGTTCTGTTTCAGCGTGGGAGTCACACCAACGGTTCCCAGGCCCTGCACGTTGCTGTGGCCGCGAATCGGCATCAGTCCCGCATGCGCGCGTCCGACCATGCCACGCAGCAAAGCCAGATTGGCGATGGCATGTACATTCCGGGTGCCATGCAGATGATGCGTGATCCCCATGCACCACGCGATGACGACGTTTTTTGCCTGAACATACTGGTCGGCGATGCTGCGCATGGTGTCTCGGTCAACGCCGCTGTTTGCAATGATTGCATCCCAACTGGTCGCCTGCACCGTTTTCAGAAACTCATCGAATCCTTCCGTATGATTCGTAATGAAGCTCTTGTCATGCCCACCGCGCTCGATCACGTCTTTTGCGATACCGGTCAGCAGGGCCAGATCGCCGCCGATATGCGGCTGCACGTACTGGCTGGCGATCTGAGTCCCAAACAGAAGACTACGCACATCACTGGGGACTCGAAACTTTTCCAGTCCCAGTTCTTTCAGAGGATTGACGACGATGATGCGTCCGCCGTTGCGACGAATTTCCATCAGCGACCGCATGAGTCGCGGATGATTTGAGGACGGATTCGCTCCGATCAGAATGTACAAATCTGTGTGCTGCAGGTCTTCCAGGCGCACCGTGCCGGCTCCCGTGCCGATCGCCATGCCCAGCCCGACACCACTGGCCTGGTGACAATAGTAGGAGCAGTTGTTGACGTAATTCGTGCCGAACAATCGCGCGAGCATCTGAAACAGAAATCCGGCTTCATTCGACGCGCGTCCGCTGGCGTAGAAAAAGCTGCGTTCCGGGCCTGCCGCTTTCATGCGGTCGACGAGAGTCGAAATCGCGTGATCCCATGTCGTGACTTTATACGACGACGCGCCTTTGGCGAGGTACAGCGGTTCGCTGATGCGACCGGACATCTCCAGTTGCCGCGACGTCATGGCACGCAGTTGATTGAGGCTCAGCTTCTCGATCACGTCCGTCCGCAGCGCGCCTTGCATGTCGGAGGCCATCGCCTGAAACGACTTCTTGCAGACTTCCGGAAAATGTCCGCCTTCGTTCACCATGCCACCCATTTGCCCGCCCATGCCCACGGCGCAGGTCTTGCAGGTGTTTTTGGAACGTATGGCTTTCCACATGTTCCAGAAACCGACTCGGCGAGCCAGCTTCATACTGTAGGCAATGGCTTTCCAGCCACCACCACTGCGAGGACGACGCATGGTCGAGGTGCTCCAGATATCAAAATGAACAAAGTATATTCTACGCGGTCATGAGTGAGAGAATTGGCGAGCGGCATGCGTCAGCTTGCCGGTACAAAAAAGCGATGTACCGGAGGGCTGACGCCACTCCGCTCGCCGGA
>JAYTAK010001198.1:0-2669 GCA_043737515.1 Candidatus Kuenenia sp.
CGCTGGTGGAAATTGTCGTCCGAGGATACCGAGGCGGTCGTGCAATTTCCAATCGCAGACGGTCATGTACACAACTGGTGGGAGTATGGCTCGTCGTACGTTTCGTTCCAACAGAAATCGGCTTCAAGCCAGTCGGCTCCATACAGGGACGGGCGAATGACATGGACGCCGTGATGTAGTCCCATGATTCAGGGTTTGGATGTTGAAAATGGCGTACACATTTTGAAGTCGTATTTCCAGAATATCGAAATCGAATGCTGGCACCACGCAGGGCGTATCAGATCGGTCGGATCGCCAATTTTTCTTTTCAAATCGGTCCCGGAAGCATTGCGATTTGCCATGGACAATGGTGAACTTGCAGCAGCTCATCTGGCCAGTGCCGCCACGTCGCAGAACATCCTGAGCGTTATCGCGCTGAACGGTGCTGGTCGCAGTATGCAGGCGAATCAGATTGCGTATTCAATTCGGCGCGTCGATGATTTGCGGCTGCGTGCCGCACTGGCGAAGGCGGTCGCCTTTACAATCAGCCAGCAGGATCCCAAAGGTGGCGGTTGGAGATATAAGCAGTGGCAGGAAGGCGATGTGAGTATGCTGGGCTGGCAATTGATGTCGCTCAAAAGCGCTGAGATTGCAGGCGTGAATCTTCCGGAAGCCATTCGCACACGCATGAAGAGTTTCGTCGAAAGCGTGCGTCAGGGGAAAAGTGGCGGACTGTTTGGCTATCGTCACAACGTCGTGTCCAGTGGTCGCAATTCGGAACCGGTCTCACCCACGATGACGGCGGAGGCCCTGTTCTGTCAGCAGATGCTCGGCTATCCCCGAGATTCTGCCGCCAGTACAGAATCGATCGCCTATCTGATGCGCAATCCGCCGCGACTTTCGGACATGAACTTCTATTACTGGTACTACGGCACGCTGGCGATGTATCAGCACGGCGGCAAACCGTGGCAGGACTGGAATGCCAGCGTCCGTGATATGCTGGTTGAACTGCAGGTCCAGTCCGGCCCGATGACCGGCACCTGGGATCCCAACGACGAATGGGGCCGCTACGGCGGACGCCTGTATTCGACAGCTTTGGCGACGTTGACGCTGGAAGTCTACTACCGCCTGCTGCCGCTGTATCGGATGAATGAGACAACCGACGCGAAGCCGTGAAGCGGACTGGGAGCAGTATGCATCTAGCAATGGTTTCAAATACCAATTTGAGAAACTAAATCCTCAGATCAGCGTTCGGAAGATCTTGCTTGCCGAGCAGCACTTCGCGACAACATCCTCAGCGAGAATGCTGCGATCTTTCAACTGTATACGTTCGACGCCCCAGCGCAAGGGCGATCAGCAGAGCTGGCAGTTCCATCCAGAGCAAACGCGCTGACGTGTCGTCCGGGATTGGCATTGTGACGTCCGCCGTTGGCACGATGAATGCTGCGAGCAAGGGGTATAGGATCCCGCCAAGCATTCCTGCAGAAGCGGTAACGGTGGAGCAGAGAATGATATCGGTAAATCGGTTTCCCGCAGATCCAGTTCCTGCCCCCAGTCCCACGCCCGCTCCAACGACAAGCCAGGTGATTCCGTGCAAAACAAAAAACCAGTGTTCCGGAGCGGACAACTGTCCAGCAGGGATGTTCTTATGAATCTGAATATCGGCGAAGTTTGAAATGAGTCCGCCAAGTGCTCCAATTACAGCCCCAAGCACCACTGCCTTGACGATGAATATTACTCGCGACGGCAAGCGGTTGCCGGATGAGCCTGACTGTGATGTGATCAGGCCGAAAAGCCCAGCCCACATCGCGCCCACAATTCCAAACCAGAGTGCGAAATGCTTATATTTCAGGACAGCATTCCCCGCGACGATCTTCGCCTGCGCTTCCGGTCCTGGAATTCCACCGATCCCCAGTGCCGCTAGTTCTTTCGGAAGCCGAAAAACTTCCCCAATCCCATGGATGACGAAAACGCCAAGCAGTCCGGCCACAATCCCGACGACACCGAACAGCAGAATCCTGCCAAGTGCGCCGCGATGACCATTCGAGTGTTGAGTAGACTCTGCGGCGGTAGCAGAAAAACCATCTTTGGGTGCATTACCTGGATGTTGTGCCATGTTCATCGTATCAATTCTGTTTGGGGTTATCGATTGCCTCGTCCTGAGAACTTACAAGTTCTTGAGACCGCAGACGATGCATTTGGGCAAGCGTGGGATTTTCGACCCTGGAGTAGTAGTCAGCGAGTGCTTCGTGAGTCGCGGCATGATTTGGGTTGTACAGCAGGACCGATTGCAGCCAGGCAACGCCTTCAGTTCTGGATTCATGTCGAAGCCGTAGCAACCCGAATTCGTACCGCAATTCCGGATCGTCCGGATTTCGCTCCAGCATACGTTTGATTTCCTGGATACGCAGACTTGCTGTTTCAAGCTCAGCATAGGCTTTCAGATGCTTCTCTGCCTCACTTTTGCGCCCGACCTTTTGAAGAGCACTTGCCAGTGTGTATTGAATCTTCAGATCTTCCGGCCAGAGTTTGGCAAGCGGAGTGAGCAGTTGCAGAGATTCTTCTGCGTCGCCGGTCAGCAGCAGGATGTCAGCCAGAAGTATCGTCGCCCTTTCATGACGCGGATTCAAGTTCAGAAGTCGGCGCGCGACGTCTGCCGCTGCAGAAAGGTCTTTCTGTTCCTTGAGCGC
>JAYTAK010001199.1:0-2667 GCA_043737515.1 Candidatus Kuenenia sp.
ACCGGCACAGAAATAACTGTCGTGGCCGACGCTGCCAGCGTCAGTTCGGATGCTGGCAGCATCCACCACGAGGCGACACTTATTGGTGCGCCAGTCCTAGGCCGCCTATTCGGCTTGTTGGATAATCATGTTCGGCACAGGCGATCAAAGTCGCAACCGGCCCACCCTTCGTCTACAGTGTGTTCGAGACCGGAACGACAACGCAGCGACGAATGAGATCTAGACATGAAACGGGTTCGACTGGGCGCGGCGATTTTGAATCAGACGCCGCTGGACTGGGAAGGAAACACAAACCGCATTCTGGAGGCGATTCAGCGCGCACGACAGAAGGACGTGCATGTTCTGTGTCTGCCGGAACTCTGCATCTCCGGCTACGGTTGTGAAGACATGTTCCTGGCCCCGCATGTCTGGCGTACCTCCTGGGAAATGCTGCAGAAGATCGTACCCGAAACGGACGGGATGATCGTGTCCGTCGGATTGCCGCTGTTCGTGACGAACGGCGTGTACAACGCGGCCTGTGTTATGTCACACGGTCGCATCGTGGGGTTCGTCGCGAAGCAGCATCTGGCAGGCGACGGGCTGCACTACGAACCTCGCTGGTTTCGCGCATGGCCGGCAGCAACGAGCAGTGAGTTCCATGCGGACGGACATTTATGGCCGATCGGTGATCTGCTGTTTGACTGCGATGGTGTGCGGATCGGTTTCGAAATCTGCGAAGACGCCTGGGTTGCGGGGCGACCCGGCAACCGAATGGCAGAATGCGGCGTGGATATTATTCTGAATCCCAGCGCCAGTCATTTTGCATTTGGAAAACATGAAATTCGCAAACGCTTCGTCCTTGAAGGATCACGCTCGTTCGGTGTCAGTTACGTCTACGCGAATCTGATCGGCAACGAGGCGGGACGAGCAATCTACGACGGCGGCGCGTTGATCGCTTCCGGGGGCGACCTGATGGCCGCCGGTCCGCGATTTCGCTTTGATGAATCGGATGTGGTGGCGGCCGATGTCGATGTGGAACTGACTCGCACGCGGCGTGCAGGTATCCATTCCATGACGGCCGACGTCACCGACGATATGTTCGATCGCATCATTCCGATCGCGGGCAAGTTCCATCTTGTCACCTGTCCGCTCGAATCGCCGCGTGAGTTGCAGACGGAATCCAAAGTCGATGAATTCACGCAGGTGATTGCGCTGGCATTGTTCGACTATCTGCGGAAGAGTCGTTCCTGGGGGTTTGTGATCAGCATGAGCGGCGGGGCAGATTCTTCCGCCTGTGCCGTGCTGATTCGCAGCATGGTCGAACGAGGAATCCACGATCTGGGTCTCGCCGGGTTTAAGGCTCGGCTGAGTTACATTCCAAAACTGTCTGAAGCGCCCACGGTGGACGCATTGATGCACTTGCTGTTTGCCGGAATGTATCAGGGCACGCGGAACAGCTCTGAAGTGACTCGCAACGCCGCGGAACAAGTCACGCGCGGCGTGGGCGGCAATTATTTTGAAATCAGCGTCGATGAAATCGTCCAGCGTTACACGACAGCGATTGAAGAGGCGATCGATCGTGAACTTACCTGGCAGCAGGACGATATCGCCCTGCAGAATATTCAGGCGAGAACTCGATCACCGTCTGTGTGGATGCTCACGAATATCCGCAACGCACTACTGCTTTCGACGAGTAATCGATCGGAAGCCGCCGTCGGTTACGCCACGATGGACGGCGACACGTCCGGAGGACTCAGTCCCATCGCAGGCATCGACAAAGCGTTTCTGCGCGAATGGCTGCGGATCGTGGAGGTCAAAGGCTCTGCAGGCGTCAAGCCGGTCGCCGCGCTGCGTCTGGTCAATGCGCAGCAACCGACGGCTGAGCTGCGACCCAGCGAATACGAACAAACCGACGAAGGTGACCTGATGCCGTATCCGCTGCTGGATCACATTGAGCGGCTGGCGATTCGTGACAAACTCAGTCCCGCCGAAATCATGGAGACACTCCGCCGCGAGCATCCGGAATACAGTGCCGGTCAACTGACGACCTGGGTTCGTCGCTTCTTCACGCTGTGGTCGCGAAACCAGTGGAAACGCGAACGCTACGCTCCATCGTTTCATGTGGATGACAAGAATCTGGACCCCAAAACCTGGTGCCGCTTCCCGATTCTGTCCGGTGGATTTCAGTACGAACTGGGACATCTCCCCGACTTCGAATGAAACTTGGCGCGGGCTTCGCCCGCAACCCAGCTCAGCCACGCCCGTCCGATCACGCCACGAACTATCTGGACAGCGGACGAGAATGCAAGTGCCTCCGGCGCGCGACCGGGCGTCAGCCCACCGGTACAACCTCGCGGCATCAACGACCATTTTCAAAACATGCTCTCAGCCGTGTCGGATCGCGATCCGCGCTGCCATCGAAAAATCGATGGCTTCCGAGGAAAACCGGTCACAGTCCTGCGAGAACTGAAAGACATCCGGAAATCAGCAGTCGCAGATTCTGTCCCCAGACAGCATGAATCTGCTCAGCAATCGTTGAGAGTATTGCTTTTCTGGGAAGAATTCAGATGCGGAGGCTGACGGGTTTTTCGGTGCTTGCGGCTCGGGCGGAGAGGCAAGAGGGGATTTCCGCCACGATCGGGGCTCGTCCCCATCGAGCGCTGATCAACACCAGACAAAAAGAAATCC
>JAYTAK010001200.1:0-6109 GCA_043737515.1 Candidatus Kuenenia sp.
TTGAGGACGAAAACATTGAGTTTACAACGATTATCATCGTACCAACACACGCTCTAACGTCTTTGGTGTACGATACTTACGCTTCGTTGAACGGTATTGCGTTTAACGGCGAGCCGTAGGCGGAAGAGAATTTCGCCTACGCCTACGGCTCGCCGTTAAACGATCATTCTCTCACACTCGATTTTTCCTTCAAAACCAAGCGGGAGCTGCACATAGAATCCGGTAGAGTCAGGAAATACGTCTGATTCCCGGGTTCCGGCGCTGTCCAGTCGAGATGCGGATGGTTGACCGTCGTTTGCGGACGAGCAGCCAGCGTCACACCGAGGAACAGTCACAGGTTCAGGTTCCTGTGCCCGGACGGCTCGACAGTCCTTTGAAATTCGGTGCAACGACGCCGTCGGCGCGACCGACATCATTCGGATGTCTGTCCTGACCGTTCGTCAACGGCACACTCCGAATGTCACGGCATGAGGGACACTTGAATCCTCGATCGACGACAGACGAGTTTGCCAGCGGTAATGGTCGGGCGAAAACCTGTGTATAGAATCTTCGTCCGGACTTACTCACGGAGACGGCGACTCCGATATGAGTGTATTGGCCGTTCATGATGTTTGCTCGATGCCCCGGCGAGTTCATCCAGTCCTGCACCGCCGCTGTTGCATCCACCTGACCCTCGGCCACATTTTCTCCAGCCGCCATGGACTGATATCCGGAATCAATCAGGCGAACAGAAAACGATCTCCCCTCAATCGTGTGCGACAGTCGCTGCAGGCGTGCCATGGAGTCTGAGTGCTCCCGAGCCATCCGCATCAATGCTGGATCCGGAATGAAGTGTGCCAGGCTGGCGCGTTTCCGTTCCGCATTTGTCAGTGCAACAAGGGCGTCCTCGTCGTTGTTGAGATCTGGCCGAGCAGAGGTCCCCTGGCCGACTGCATTTTCGCCAACCACTGTCGAAGTCTCCTTGCCCGATCGAGACAGGCCACGTTCGCAATCCTCGTTGCGTCCGGCAGACGTCGAGCGATAATTGTCACCGCGCGCGGTTGAGGCTCCATTCAGCAACACCACAAGTAACAACACGAAGAATTTGGAGACAGTCAATAGTCTCATCGGAAGGCTCCTCAGCAAATGAGTTCAACTTTCGCCGCGAGACAGACGACCTGTTCTCGCGATCTATTGGTTGATTCCAAAGCATCGTTCCTTGCCGACACGAATTCTTGAAGATTTCAAGGATGGCTGCAATTCAACGGTGTTGCGGTGTCGGCTGATGCTTTGTCCTGAGCGGTGCGACAAAAACGGCAAGCCCGAATTGCCGTCGGAATTTGAGCTGAACCACATCTGCAACGACAAAACGAAGCTGAAAATCATCCGCAGTCGGTTGAGCGATATCTCATGGCAGATGCGGTTGCTGTGCCAGCACAAGAGTCCAGCGACCGGCAGGAAATCTCGGCCATGAAGCGGGATATCGAGATGAAATGCACGGCCACGCAGCACCGTGGAGCGGACGTTCGTCCCAGGGCGGTTCGCCTTGCGGCCAATTGAAAATCCTGCCCGGCAGGCAGGACCTGCTTATGATCACACGCGAAATCCGTTACACTGGACGCCCGCCCACGGACCGTTACTTTGACCTGTGAATTGATTACGCCCCGATATGACTCGAATTCAGCAACTGGATGCTCACGTTGTCAACCGCATTGCGGCGGGGGAAGTCATTGAACGTCCGGCCAGCGTGGTCAAAGAACTGCTGGAAAACAGCGTCGATGCTCTCGCGACGCGGATCGAGGTTGATATCGTCAACGGCGGCATGGATCTGATTCGCATTTCTGACAACGGCGAAGGCATTCATCCCGACGACATCCTGCTGGCAGTGACCAGTCATGCGACCAGCAAAATCCGTTCGGATGCTGATCTGGATCACGTCAGCACGCTGGGCTTTCGCGGCGAGGCTTTGGCGTCCATCGCGTCGGTTGCAAAATTTCGCATTCGCACGCGTCCCGAAGAATGTCCCGTCGGTCGCGAACTGGACAGTCATGGTGGCCAGATCGTCATCAACCGAGACTGCGGATGTCCGTCCGGCACCGTGATGGAAGTGCATCATCTGTTCTTCAATACGCCCGCTCGCCGACGATTCCTCAAGAAGGCAACGACAGAATTCGGACATATCGCCGAGCATTTCTCTCGCATCGCTCTGGCAAACCCGCGCCTGCATCTGGTGTTGCGGCACAATGAAAAACTTGTCTACGAATTGCCCGCTGCGGCCGAGCCGCTGGACCGTATTCGCCGCTTCTTTGGCAGCGAAGTGGCCGATCATCTGATTGCCGTTTCGTCGGAAGCCGATCTGCCCACCGGCGGCAAAATTCGCGTGTGGGGTTATGTCGGTTCACCGTCGCTCAGCCGTTCCACACGGAAGGATCAGTTTCTGTTTCTGAACGGACGCTGGATTCAGGATCGCAGCCTGCAACATGCTCTGGCGGAAGCGTATCGCGGCCTGCTGATGATCGGACGGCATCCTGTCAGTTTTCTGTTCCTTGAACTTCCGCCAGCGCTGGTCGATGTCAACGTACATCCGACCAAGAGCGAAGTTCGTTTTCAGGACAGTCAGCTTCTGTATCGACAGTTGCTGAAAACTCTGCGCGACAAATTTCTGACGCTCGAGTTTCGTTCAAACATCGAAGTGCCGGGTTCCGGACGTCAGGGTTCCGGACGTCCGAACGAGTTGCGATTTGATCGCCCCGCGACTGCGTTGCAGCCGCAGAAAGAACTTGACCTGTGGGCGTCGCACGCGACTGTAAGTTCTCCGCCGCGGATCGGGGAGTTCGCTCGGTCGTCGTCCAACGATCGTGCCGTCTTTACCAACCCCGACGTGATTGCCGCGCTGGCCGTCGAACCGCATCAGCGACGCGGTGCCCTGGATGCTGCGGGCGATGCATCTGGCCCTGCAGCCGTGGACTTCAATGATCCGGCGAGCGGCAGGACGTCAGCTCTCCGTGATGTTTCCGCATCGCCTGCTGCAGCGACAACCGCGCCGGTCGAAGTCACGGATTCAGTACCGGACACCGCTGTTGCGCCGACGGATCCCATGCCATCACCCGCCGATATCGAGCAGGTTCTGAACGTAGCCACGCGGCCGAGCACCGACGAATTCCGTGCCTTCCAGATTCACGATTGCTACCTTGTCGTGGCCAGCGAGGCGGGTCTGGAAGTCATCGACCAGCACGCATTGCACGAAAGAATTCTGTACGAACATCTGCGCAAGAGAATCCTGTCGGGCGGCGTCGAACGTCAACGACTGTTGATCCCGGAAACCATCGAATGTTCCGCCACCGAATGTGTCGCATTGCTGGAATCGCTGGACCTGCTCAAAGAAATCGGCTTTGAACTTCAGGAATTTGGCGGCACGACGATTCTGCTGATGTCGCACCCCACGCTGATCCCGCGTGGCAATCTGATCCGCATCGTGAAGGATTTTGCGGAGCAATTGATTCAGAACGACGGCAAGATGAATCGCCGCGACCTGCTCGATCACATGCTGCACACGATGTCCTGCCGAGCCGCCATCAAATCCGGTCAGCGGTTAACGCTGGAAGAAATGCAGGAACTCCTGCGACAGCGGCATCTGGTTGATGACTCCCACCACTGCCCTCACGGTCGCCCCACGGCTCTGACACTCAGTCGCGGCACACTGGATCAGCAATTCGGTCGGCTCGGCTGACGTGTCTTCAGCAATTCACTGGCCCACGCAGATTCGGATTCGTCGAGCGTCGGGACAATCGGATGCGTGTAGTTGATCGCGTAGTCGTAGCCCGCGCGGTCGTAGACGGTATCGAACACTGCCTGCAAGTCCAGCAGGACTTCGCGATCACCGGTGGCCAGCGGGATCGGGATCGTCGGCAGGCGATGATTCAGCGGCCAGGCATAGACATCCACTATCCGTCGGCGTTTTGCACGGCATACGAATGCGTAGAAGTCGCCCGGAGGCAACGGTTCGACCGTCGGCAATCTCAGGCCGCCACGCAGCAGATCGATCTCGACCAGATTCGTTTTGCTCCGCAGAATCTCTTCGCGTTTCGCCAGATATTCCTCACGACCCTCGGCGTTCGCACGCTTATTCGATGGCGAAAGCAGCTCGATCAAGGTGATCACTTCTGAAGATTCGAGATGGCGAATGACGAGGTACGTCTCTTCCATATCCACGGGTCCCGGCAAAGTGCGTTCGACAGGTTCCAGAATCGCGGCAGAAAAACCTGCAGGCTGACGATTACCAGATGGTCTCAGCGGATCGCGGACAATCGTCAGGTCCGGGCGAATCAGGCGCGGATTATCATACGGATGTTCCACGTAGATGCGTTTTTCAATGCGGACGGCATAATCCGGGCGCAATGTGGGCACGATCAGGTCGGAGCTCATCGTAATGAATCGGTTATGAAAATCTTCCCATTCATATCCTTCAATGAACGGGTCCATTCCAGGGAAGACGGATGGCATTGAGTCAGTTCCTTCTCAGCTTATGGCCTGAACATGGAAAATGTAACAATTAGTCAGCCATGCCGGTGATGGCGTTGCGGGTCATCGTGACTTCATTGCCGACAGCATTGTAAGTGACCACATCCATAATGGTGGACATCAAGTGGATGCCGCGATGACGGTCGTTGAGAGGTTTCAGGCGACCTTCCAGAAATGGTGTCGGATCGAAACCCTTACCTTCGTCACGGATCGTAAAGATCGCGCGTGCGCGTGTGATATCGGCGGCAACATGAATTCGCCGCAGCCCGTATTCACGATCGGAGGATCGATCAGCGGCGATCGCGTCGTATGTCTGCGGTGTCGCACCTGCCACTCCGTTGACATCAAAATTGCCATGGTAATAGGCATTGAGCAGGGCCTCTTCCAGAGCAATGCCGGTTCTCATGCGTTCGGTTTCGTCACCCAGCGGCATGCATCGCAGAAAGTTGACGAGCAGGCCAACCGCAGATCGAATCAACTGGCGATCATTGTACAGGATCAGTTCCGTTTTCGTGGACTGAATCTGGTGCATGATCTCGGGCTGGATCTGAGCATCACGGGCTGTGACATGCACCTGCTGCAGTGTGCGTTCCAGATTCTGAGCCAGGTTCCGTTTGGGGACGTAGCTTGCCGCCCCTTTCTGCAATGCGATGGCGGCGATTTCTTCACTCCCGTCAGCAGTCATCAGGATGACGGGAATGTAGGGATATTGATCCCGGATCGCTTCCACCAACTGCAATCCATCCATTTCAGGCATGTGCAGGTCCGTGAGCACAATGTCCGGCTGGTGCTGTTCAATCAACTGCAAAGCGGTGGCTCCATCGACCGCCTGCAGCACCGTGCTCTTCATCCAGCGGGCAGCCAGTCCGGCAATCCGCAGTCGATCTGTGGCAACGTCGTCAACAACAAGCAAAGTAGGCATGGCGGGTTCTCTCGCAGGGCGTGCAGCCCGATTTCAGAGGGTGGGTGTGTACTTATTCGAGGGTCATTCGTTTTGGCTGATCGTCTTCGCTCGCCGCGCCGGGAATTCGTTTCTGTTCCAGACGTGACAGGTCTTTCATGCCGATTTTTTCGAGCAGACTTTTCGCAAACGTATCGTCTTCGGCAGGCGGCACGGAACCTTCCGGAGTGTAGTGTACGGTGAAGCGGTGACTGGCAATGGAAATGCGATCTTCCGGGTACAGAACTTTGCGTTCGACTCGTTCGCCATTCACCCGGACTCCGTTTCGACTTCCGCAGTCATCGACGACCCAGAATCCGTCTTCGTACGTCAGCGTGCAGTGCCGTGACGAGACATCGGGAAACTTGAGCGTAACATCGCAGGCGCTGCGGCGACCCACGAGGAGTGGCGACTCCAGCAACGGGATCGGATCACCCCCGCCGCACGGTACCAGTTTTCCCAGGAAACGCCGCTGGGACTTTGCCGCCGGGCCGACCGGCAGACTTGCGTGACTGGAATCCGCCCGCTGGCGGATCGCCTGTCGATTCGGAACCAATGACTCGGCCACGGCAGGCTTGTCGCTCAATCCTGGCGCAGCCGGTGCGGTGGGCATGACCTCCATCAGGAGACTCATCGCCGTCTCTTCATCGACTGAAGATTTCGGTTCTT
>JAYTAK010001201.1:0-2666 GCA_043737515.1 Candidatus Kuenenia sp.
CAACTCTCAAGCAACAGCCCTTCCGTCAACTCCACAACATTCTCATCATGCTCTCAACAAAAACGCCGCGTAAAACTCCGGACTGGACAGATCGCACCCTCCTCGATCGACTCCGCAGAAGCTTCAGTCGCTTCGTTGTTCGCCGATGTCGCAGGTACTACGCCCCCGCCAGTGCGGCTGACGAAAACCGATCTGAATTCCTGTGGGCGTTCATGTCAGACTTTCCGCCCGAAGAACTCAAGCGGCTGCGGGCCGAGGTGGCAGCGGCCAGGAAAGCCGCAACCGTTCAGCCTGATACTCATGATTACCTGGAAGCGGAAACTCGCGACTATTCTATCGACCTGCTGCTGAAAGAAGCCGGCTGGCCATTGGATCAGCAACGTGATCGCGAATTCGAAGTGACCGGAATGCCGAACAACCAGGGACTCGGCTTCATCGACTATGTGCTCTGGGGCGATGACGAAAAACCATTGGCAGTCATTGAAGCCAAGCGAACGAAACACGATGCTCGCATCGGTCAGCAGCAGGCGAAACTGTACGCAGATTGTCTGGCACAGATGTATGGACAACGTCCGGTGATCTTTTGCTCGAACGGCTACGAACATTGTATTTGGGATGACGTCAACTATCCGCCAAGACCAGTTCAGGGGTTCTACAAAAAGGCAGAACTGGAGTTGTTGATTCAACGGCGGACGACGCGACAGTCTCTGGCCGATGCCAGCATCAGCGACACAATCGTCGAACGTTATTACCAGCATCGGGCGATTCGTCGTATCTGTGTGGCGTTCGAGAACGACAAGGATCGCAAAGCATTGCTGGTGATGGCAACCGGGGCGGGGAAGACCCGGACGATCATTGCACTTTGTGATCTGCTGATCCGAACGAACTGGGCGATGCGAATTCTGTTCCTGGCGGATCGTGTGGCGTTGGTGATTCAGGCGGGTAACAACTTCAAGAAATTTCTGCCGGATACTGCAACAGTGAATCTGGTGACGGAAAAGGACACAGAAGATCGCGTCTTCATCAGCACGTATCCCACAATGATGGGACTGATTGATGAAGCGAAGGTCGGACAGCGCCGGTTGTACGCGAACAGATGCCGCTGATCCAGGCGATCCAGTCGGACGACTGGTGGCAGGACGTCACTACACCGATGCTGGACAGTGTACGGCGACGATTGAGGTTGTTAATACGATTGATCGACAAGGATGATGACGCCGTAAAATCCACGTAGCTCAGGGTTCTGAAGTTGTGAACGACGACCGGCTCGATAACGTCGCGGTCCCCATGGCCGTAGCAGTAAGCGTGTTGACTTCGTGTCCACGTGAGATGCGTAAGGTCTCTATGCAAAGCATGGCGCTCTGTCGAGAGTTGAACGTCGGACATAGCAGCTCAGGGTCCTGAGTGTTTTCACATTCGCATGACGAATGTGCGCTCAGGAAGTTCTTTGTAAACCAGGTTGGCGAGAACAACTCATCCATCCGACAGAGATGAGCCAACTGTCTTCACCGCTTCTTTTCCTCGAACCATTTTTTTTCAAACCGCCTAAACGGTCGCGCTATCGGTGCGCGCTGATGCTAAAATCATCATTCCCCTATAGCAGCATTTTCTTACCCTACTCGACACATTGGTTCCTATTGGCCAGGCACGCCTGTTGCCTGACGGGCGATATGTGATGTAGGCGGCACATCGTTTTTTTTCGTTCTCAGGCAATGTGATGAAATCCATCTACATCGAAACATCCAGCGTCAGTTACTTGCGGCTGAGCCCGAGTGCCCATGTGGTCTCTGCTGCAAGGCAGTTACTGACGCATCAGTGGTGGAATGGCGAACGGGAAAACTACAAGCTGGTCACCTCGCAATATGTGATCGACGAAGCCGCAGACGGGGCCGCAGCGCTCGCAGAAGAGCGTTTGCGGTTGCTCGAAGGAATCGCACTTCTGCCGCTCGATGCTCGCATCGCTGAGATTGCCGACGAAATCATGAGTCGAGCCATTTTGCCGGTAAAAGCGTCTGTCGATGCAATGCATATCGCAATGGTGGCATTTCATCGGGTAGATTATCTGCTGACATGGAACTGCAGGCATATTGCGAACGGAAGAATCCTGCCCCGCATTCACGCTGTCCTGCAGGAACTCGGCTATCCCATTCCATTCATTTGCACGCCGGAAGAGATGGTGAACGATGATTCAGAAGAAAACTGACCGTGATACAACGATTGAAGACATTCATCGCACGCGGGAGCGAATTCACGATGCATTTCATGGCGACCTGAAAGCCATGCTGGATGATGCCAGACGCCGTCAGGCTGCGTCAGGACGTCCTGAGTGGAGTCCGCTGGCCGTCAACGTTGCCAGCGTCACTGACATCCCTGCTCAATCACAACGCCAACCGGAATGCCTCAATGCAGAGTCCTGAACCTGAAAGCGTTTTTCGAATGGGAGTCGAAGGCGGCGGTGTTGCTTTCTTCCGCCAGTGGAACGCCGATGGTGTCTGGCGCTTCAAAGAAAACAAAGGTGTCAAAGAAAACAAAGGTGTCAGGAACCGAAGAAAACAAAGGTGAAGAAAACAAAGGTGTCAGGAACGAATGGCACTGTCGGGGTCTGTCAGCGCGCAAGATGTCTATTGGCGGAGTGAAGTTTTTTTTGTAAACTTCGATCCGTCGGA
>JAYTAK010001202.1:0-13968 GCA_043737515.1 Candidatus Kuenenia sp.
TTCCGTCAAGATTTGATTTTCGGGTTCGGGTTATCAGCCGGAACGCATTAGCGTCCGGTTCTAACCGTGGGCTAACGCCCAGCGGCTGATGAACACAACCCGAAGTTGATGGTTTGACAGAGCACTAGGGAGATTTGAGATACAAAGCGCGGGGCGTTGCCCACGCGGTTAAACGATGGTGCCATCCTGAACCGCCTGAGGTATAAAAGAGAATCCGCCATGTCTGACCTGTCCGCCAGTGAGAAGCGATTTGGCCATTTGAAGAGAAATATCATGCGATTTGGTTTCATGGCACTCCTGTTGTGCTGGGCTTCCGTTGTCACGGCTAAGGACGTTCTGGTCGAAGCCGAAAGCTTCGCCGACGCAGGTGGCTGGAGTCTTGATACTCAGTTCATCCGCGAAATGGGTTCGCCGTATATGCTGGCTCATGGGTTGGGCAAGCCGGTGGCGGATGCGACGACGATGGTGGCGTTCCCGGAGACAGGGACGTACCACGTCTTCGTGCGAACCAAAGACTGGGTTGCGCGCTGGAAGGCCGAAGGACAGCCAGGGCGTTTTCAGGTGCTGATCGATGGCCAGCCTCTTAGCAAAACCTTCGGCACCACTGGCACGGAATGGGATTGGCAGAATGGTGGCACGGTGGAGATTGCTCAGACGTCGGTCACGCTGAGTCTGCATGATCTCACCGGGTTCGACGGTCGCTGTGATGCGATCTTCTTCACGAAGACAGATGCCTTACCGCCGAATGACAAGCAACCGCTTTCCGACTGGCGGCGTGAGCAGCTCGGACTTCAGGCCGAACCCACGAAGCGAAATGGCTACGATCTGGTAGTTGTCGGCGGAGGCTACTCGGGCATGGGAGCGGCGATTTCGGCAGCCCGCATGGGCTGCAGGGTCGCGTTGATTCAGGATCGCCCGGTGCTTGGCGGCAACGGCAGCAGCGAAGTGCGAGTCTGGGCGATGGGGAATATTCGACGCGGCAAGTTCCCTCGCATCGGTGAGATCATTGAAGAGTTTGCCGACCACGCCACCAAGTCTCCCGGTCGCGCTGAGGAATTCGGCGATGACCTGAAGGAAGCCGTCGTCCGAGCCGAGAAGAACATCGATCTATTTCTCAATCATCATGCGTACGCCGTGAAAACGGACAAGAATCACATTGTTTCCGTCACCGCGTTCGACACTCGCACCAGCGAGCATTCGGAGTTCTTCGGTAAACTGTTCAGCGACTGCACCGGGCACGCCACGATCGGATTTCTGGCCAATGCGGACTGGGAAATGGAAGACAAGGGTCGCATGGGCATGAGTAACATGTGGGCCTGGGACGAAGTTGAGGAAACAACCACGTTTCCGGAAACGCCATGGGCGCTGGATCTGATGATGGACGACTTTCCGTATCCTCGCGATCATCACGGACAGTGGTTCTGGGAAAGCGGATTCGACAAAGATGCGATCGGCGATTCAGAGAGCATCCGTGACTGGAATCTGCGTGCCGTTTACGGTGCCTTCAATGCGATGAAGAATCGAGACGGAGCCGACAAGCACAAGTCTGCGATTCTGACATGGGTGGCCTACATCGGCGGACCTCGCGAATCACGACGCCTGATGGGCGATCTGATTCTGACTCAGGACGACATTGTGTCAAAGAAAGAATTTGACGACGGCTGTGTGCCCAGCACATGGTCGATTGACCTCCATTATCCCAAAGATCAATACGCGAAAAAGTTTGCCGAAAACCCGTTCATCAGTATCGCCGTGCATGATCAGCGAATCGATCGTCAGTACGGATATCCGATTCCCTATCGCTGTTTCTATTCTCGCAATCTCGACAACCTGTTCATGGCCGGTCGCAACATCAGCGTGACTCATGAGGCTCTTGGCACGACACGCGTGATGAAGACCTGCGGCATGATGGGGGAGGTCGTTGGCCGAGCTGCCAGTATTTGTGTCTACAACGAGTGTTCGCCTCGCGAGGTCCATGATCGATACCTCGCCCAACTGATCGATCTGCTCAATCTGCCCGGCAAAGCCCGGCGCAACACGGTGTACGAAAAGGTGACGATTCCCGACGACGCCATGACTCTGGCCGGGCCGCTGGGTCCGGCGACGGGCTTGAGTCCTGACAAGCTGGGCGGCATCGTGATCGACGACAAGGCCGCAGAAACAACCGGTGACTGGACGGAAGGCACCGGGCTGAAAGGCTATGTGGGCTATGGCTATGTGTACTCCTCCGACGCGAAAGCCACGATCCGCTTCCCGTTTGAAATCCCGGACGCAGGCAGGTACGACGTCCGGATTTGCTGGCAACCCCACGAAAATCGTGCCAGGCATGCGCGGGTGGTGTTCACCATTAACGGCCAGGCCACGGAGACGACAGTCGATATGACCAAAGCGGCTCCGCTGGAAAACGGTTTCGTGTCACTTGGGGTCATAGAAGCGAAGTCCGACGCAAAGGGCTCGGTGGAATTCTTCGCCAAAGACGCGGGCGGTTTTGTGCATGCCGATGCGGTGCAGATTGTGCCGGTAGAAAAGTAGTGCGGCGGTGAAGCCTGGCATCTCTTCAAAGTGGTCGTTCCGATTTACGCAAGTGATCCGCGTGGCGTTGCTCAGCGCGATCCTGCTCTGCATTCACTGGCAGCATGATCGTTTCATGCGACGACAGCAGCAGCTCGCCAACTGGTCGGACGTCGTCCCCGTGATTCAGGAGACTCTGCCTGGTGCGGAATCAGTTGAAGAGATCAACGCGACAACGCTCGCAACTGTCGTTGATGCCGACCGCAATGCACTGGGTTCTGTCGTTCGTACCTCGCCGATGGCGAATCACATTCTGGGGTTCTCCGGCCCGACGGATGTGTTGCTGGTGTTTGACGAGCTGGGAATTCTTGTTGCCACGCGAGTCATCTCCAGCCGGGATACGCAGGAGCACGTGCAGCAGATGGTGCAGGATCCGAGATTCCTTAAATCATTGAGCGGAAGGTCGCGGGCTGAACTGCTGGATCTTAGTAACGTGGATGCTGTGTCCGGGGCGACGTTGACCAGCCTTGCCGTTCTGGAATCCATTCGCTTCCGCCTGATGATGGCAGATATGTCAGTGCCCGGCGAGACGCCTCGCGGTTCGTTGAAGTTTCCAAATCCACCGCGGCTGAAAGATGTGCAGCTTCTCTACACCGCGGCCGCCCAAGTCAAACAGTCGACCGGGAATCCCGTGGAATGGCAGGTGCTGGATGCTGCCGATCAGTCGTTGGGAAGCCTGCTGCGAGCGTCACCCGTCGCGGACAACAACATCGGATATCAGGGGCCAACTGACGTGTTGATCGCCGTAAATGAGGCTGGCCTCGTCAACGGAATCGCGCTGGGCGAGAGCTATGATAATGAACCCTACGTTGGCTACGTTCGCGACGATGCCTACTTTCGCAAATTGTTCAATGGTCGCAGTCCGGAAGCTCTCGCCGCAATGAATTCCGGCACCGTGGAAGGTGTTTCCGGAGCAACAATGACCAGCCAGGCCGCAGCGAGATCTCTGCAGTTGACAGCGCAGGCATTTGTCGATGAACAGCGGACACTCGGGAGGAAGCCTCGGACTCACGCAACGTCGCATCTGCCATCGCAGACTTTCGAGTTTTCAACGCTCTTCACCCTGCGCAATCTATCGACCATCGCCATCACATCTTTTGGAGTGATCCTCGGCCTGACTCATCTCCGCGGTCGTCGCTGGTTGCGAATTCTGTTTCAATGTGTGTTAATCGGCTGGCTGGGTTTGATCAATGGAGATATGGTGTCGCAAGCGCTGCTGCTGGGGTGGGTTCAAAGCGGGATTCCATGGCAACATGCGTTCGGCCTGACAATTCTGACCGCTGCCGCGTTCGTAGTACCGATCACCAGTGGTCGCAATGTGTACTGTTCTCACCTGTGTCCGCACGGCGCAGTTCAGCAGTTGCTGCGCCGCCGCCGCCGCGTTTCGTGGCAGATAAAGCTGCCCGCGACAGCCCGGCGCTGGCTGAATCGGCTTCCGATGTTGATCATCGCATGGGTCGTCGCCATCGGAATGCTGCATCTTTCGTTCAGTGCGGTCGATCTCGAACCGTTCGACGCCTGGCTGTGGAACATCGCGGGGATCGCCACAATTTCTATTGCCATCATCGGACTCATCGCATCCAGCTTCATTCCGATGGCGTATTGTCGTTACGGTTGTCCCACAGGGGCTTTGTTAAATTACGTCAGCCACTCCAGCGGCAGAACGCTGAATCACCGCGACCTCATCGTCGCCACGCTTCTGATCGCATGCGTGATCGTGTCTTGCTGGCCCTGATAGCTACGCTTACTTTTTGAATCATGTTGACAGCCGCTCGATAATGCGACTTTGTTTGGTCAATATCTCGGACATGAATGTCCAAGCTACAGGAATCGCAATGACGGCCCCTTGTTCTTACATCTGACTGAGCGCTAGTTTCCAGGTCCATTCCATGGATTCTTCTTTGCCCTTGACCACGCCTTCGATGCGAGCATGCAGCGAATCCTTCTGTCGGCGATAGATAATCCGCTGCGGAAAATCGTTCTCCTTGTTTTCGAATACAACGTGGCCGTCTGACGCATCTGTGAGGATAAACGGCGTCGCGGCTTTGCCTGAAGGGCTGGCAAAGTAGGTGATGCCGTTCGGTGTCTCTGCAATTCGCAGGAACTCAAATGATGCTTTTCCGTTTCGGAAAACGCTGCGATTCATTCCGAGCAACATGCCGCCACCTGGTTTCGTCCACTGTTCTTCGGTAATGTCTCCTTCGACATCGCCTTCCCATCGCCCGGCCAGCCATTTCAGGGTTTCCAGCTCAGGCCCCTTGGCATTGCCTTCCTTGACCGCGACTCCATTCTGAGCCCACACCAAACCGGCGATTGATGAAAGCGCGACAACGGTCATCATAATACGAGCTGCCATTGCAGGTATCCTCAGAGTATCGAATTGAGCGGAACGTCTTCAACGGACTGTATTCCATGCTTTTTCTGCAGCAATGACAAGCTGGAAGCTTATCCCACTTGAGATCTTCCGATCGATGGCGGATGACTGTAGAGTTCGCTTATGAAGGCATGGCGGTGGTGGCAAGAAGTGTGACCTGATTGGCGACGCGAACGGAGTGTCAGCGGATGACGGACTTGCGAAATGGACGAAGGATCAGCGTTCCTGCCAGTCGGCGATTGAGCTGGGATCTGCTGTATTTTCATCGGGATGTTCCACTCTGCGCGCATGATCGGCGGATGAATCTGGCCGATGTTTCCGAAGTGAGAAATGCATGTACGGAACGAGTTTCCTGGCCAGCACTCTTTCTGAAGGCGTATGCGATCGTGGCGCAAGAAGTGCCCGAACTGCGGCAGACGTGGTATCGCTGGCCGTGGGCTCATCTGTATCAGCACCCGTTCAGCGTGGCAACGCTGACAGTACACAGGGAGATCAATGGCGCGCCGTGGTTGTTCTGGGGACAGATTGCGTCGCCGGAATTGCGGTCACTGGCAGAATTACAACTGGCGATCAATCAATTTCGAGATGGGGATGTACGTCAGGTTTTCCGAAAGCAGCTTCAGCTTGCGAAACTGCCTACCGTGTTTCGCCGGATGATCTGGTGGTGGAATCTGAATGTGGCGACAGCTTCCCGTGCGAAACGGCTGGGGACGTTTTTTCTGTCAACGCTGGCAGGTCGCGGGGCTGAGATTCAGTTGCCGCCTTCGATCCACACCGGTTGTCTGACCTTTGGTCCTCTGGACGAAAACGGCACTGCGCGAGTCACGCTGGCCTACGATCATCGTATCATGGACGGGGCTCTGGTCGCCGACATCCTGCAGCGATTAGAAGAAACCCTGAACGGCGTGCTGATACACGAGCTGCGTGCTTTGCGCGAGACGAAGCGCGTCGATGCGGCCTGAAGGTCAGTGATGTCCCGTGACCGCCTCATGGAGATTAAGGATTCACGAATTCCCGCGGCTGTTCAGTTGGGATTGAAGATCCGCGACTCGCTTCTCGAACTCGGACAGTGTGAGTCCGGCAAGTTGCTGATCGCTGCTCGGCGGCTGATTCAGAAACTGCTGCAACAGGCGAATCTGGCCAGAGAGACCGATTCGCAGTCCCTCTTCAAGACCCTTTTCGTGACCCTCTTCAAGACCCTTTTCGTGACCCTGTTCGTGACCCTGTTCAAGACCCTGTTCAAGACCCTGTTCAAGACCCCGTTCAAGACCCTGTTCAAGGCCCTGTTCGTGACCGGCCAGCATCGCCTCACGTTTAGCGACCGAGATTTCCCAGGCTTTGTCGCGGGCAGCGCGCTGGAGCGAATCGTAGATGTGGCGTTGGTTGGGGGTCTTTGAGATCATTTCAAGGATGCCAATCATTTTCTGAAACGGTGGTTCCGGGAGCAGAGAACGTAATCTGTCAGCGTCGAGTTCCTCGGCCCGCTGGAACAGCCATGCCCACTTTTCAAGATGCGGACCGATCGGACCGGCGGACGAACCGGCATTATACTTCGGCAGCTCGACGGTGTGAATCTGAAAATGATCGGTAAACTGGATTCCATGTGGCAGATTGCTCAAGGTGAATTTCAGGTGGCCGGCGGGAACGTCGGGAAACATGATCGACAACAGCAGGCAAATCCCGATCGTCGGACGCAGTTCGGTGTACTCCTCACCCTCGGACATCTGGCCCGAATAAAGACAAGCCGCATAGTATACCAGACGTTCGCGAAGTGCCGGAGTGACAGATTTCTGCATCTCCACATTCAGCAGCCTCCCGTCCGAGTCCCTCGCTTTGATATCCAGAATGGCCAGTTTGTCAGTTTCAAATTCCTGCTCGATGAACGGGTTCAGGATCTCGACATCAACAATCGGCGACGGCAAGTCCAGAATCGCATTCAGCAAGTGAATGAGCAAATCCGAATTTGCCGGATCTCCAAACGCCAGCCGAAACACATAGTCATTCGTCGGATCAATCCCCAATCCCATTGTGCATGCTTCCCCGAAAAAACTTCATCACCATTCACCGAAACCCTCGCCCCCCTCAACGACCGCTAGTGTACTGCCATGTACTTTCGACTGCCAACGGACTTGAATGTCCATCCGGCAACGGGCGACACGTTTGGCGCGCTTGGCACTGATGCCATAACATTCGGTACTCCGACGGTTCTCAGACTCTTGGCGATAGAACGGCATCTGGCTTATGACGGCTCGTAAACGAATTCTTTTCCTTTGTACGGGCAATTCCTGTCGCAGTCAGATGGCGGAAGGCTTTCTGCGCCATTTGTATGGCGATCGATTTGAGTCACTCTCAGCCGGTGCAAAGCCGGCCGGTTACGTGCATCCGCGAGCGGTGACAGTCATGGCGGAATGCGGGATTGATATTTCCGGGCAGGTGAGCAAGTCAATTCGCGATTTTCTTCCACCGCAGGGCACACCGCCCGACGTCGTGATTGGCGTCTGCTCCACGGCGGATGAGAACTGCCCTGTGTTTCCCGCGAATGTGGAACGCTGGCAATGGCCGTTTGATGATCCGTTTCACGCGACTGGTTCGGAGCAAGTGCAAATGGCCGAATTCCGACGTGTGCGGGATGAAATCCGAGGGCGGATCGAAACAGAGTTCAGAGCCTGAACTCGGCACGGAATCAAATTCCGGATTAACTGACCGTTGCTTCGGTGTTGTACGACTTCATTGATTGGTCCCATTCTTTATGACACTTTCCCGTCTGCCACTCAGCTATTGCACTAATGTTCATCCGGGACGAACGCTCGCGGAGGTCATCGAGGGACTGACGACATACTCGGCCGAAGTGCAGCGGCAGTTGGATTTCCCAATGGCGGCGGGGCTGTGGTTGTCCGCCAGCGTCGTACGTGAATTGACAGAAAACTCCGAACAAATGGAGCAGTTGGCACAGGTGTTGTGGCAGCATGACCTGTGCTGTTACACGCTGAATACTTTTCCGTATGGCGATTTTCACAGTGAACGAGTCAAGGAACAGGTTTACCTGCCTGACTGGGCCTCGTTTGAACGCATCAACTATACCGAACAATGCGCGGCGATTCTGGGGCAGCTTCTGCCCGAAGGCGGCGAAGGTAGCCTATCAACAGTGCCGCTGGGCGGTCGCATGAATCCGCACGATGCCGATTTTCATGCCGTCTGCTTCAGTCATTTGATTCGCCTGGCAAAGTACCTGCACCAAATCTACGAAACGACGGGCCGCCGCATTCGATTGGGACTGGAGCCTGAGCCGATGTGCGAAATGTCCGGCACAGCCGAATGGACGTTGCCTGTGTTCGCGCGATTGTTTGCTCAGGCGGAAGCACTGGGATGTGAGTCTTTGGTCCGTGAATACATCGGAGCCTGCTTTGACGTCTGCCATCAGGCGGTGGAATTTGAAGACGTCGCGGAGTCGATTGAGCAGTTTGTCCAGCACGGGATTCGCATCAACAAGGTCCATATTACGAATGCGGTGGAACTGCTGAATCCGTCCGAAAACGCCGCAGGCCGACAGGCACTGCTGAAATTCGTGGAACCGCGTTACCTGCATCAGACGTACGCTCGATTCGCTGACGGGCGGATCGAACAGAGACAGGATCTGACGTTGAAAGACATTCAGCGTCAGCCCGCCGACGAGTTTATGCGCGCCGAAAGTTGGCGCGTGCATTTCCATGTGCCGATTTTCGCAGAGACGCTCGGTGCGCTCAGGACGACACGCGAAGATCTTGCCGCCGCGCTGCGAAAAATCGCCACGCTGTCGTACGCGCCGCAGTTGGAAGTTGAGACCTATACATGGCCTGTCATGCCGGGTGAAACGGCGCTGGATTCACCGCCGCTGGCCGACCGGATCGCGCAGGAACTGCGTTCGGCAGCGGAATTGCTCGGGGCTGCGAACGTGTAGCCGCAAAACCAGCCATGTGATCGCATGTGGCATTTCGGCAACATGTTGATTTTCCGCAACAAACGATGATTCCGCAGGGCAACATCGCGTTGCGTTCGTTTCGCCACGCTGTTGAGGCGGGAAAATCCCACTCCAGTGCATCGGGTTTCCAGGTTTACTGACCTAGAGTTTTGAATCTGGCAGGTCGATCTGGTCCTGTCGTGTTCAGATTGTCATCTGAAAACGAGTCAGTCACGCGATGCAAACTTTCCAAAGACGAATTCAGCATTCTCCTGCACGAAATCCGCGGTCAGCGGTCGCAGCGGTTGAATTGGCGATCGTGCTGCCTGTCCTGATGGCGCTGGTTGTTGGAGTTGTGGAGAGCTGCAACCTGATCTACCTCAAGCAGTCACTCACAATTTCCGCCTATGAAGGTGTGCGTGCCGCGATTGTAAAAGGCAATCCAGTCAGTGAAGTGGACGTGCGATGTAATCAGGTTCTGGCGGATCGCAGGATTACCAACGCGACAATTCTGGTTTCGCCGAACCCGCCATCGACGGCCCTCTACGGATCATATATCACCGTTCGAGTCCAGGCTCCGTATGCCGCGAACTCACTGATCCCAGGCTGGTTATTTGGCGGCGTTACGCTGCAAAGCACGGTCAAGATGATGAAGGAGTACTGAAAGCATGAGGAATCCTGAACGAGATTCTGCGTCTTCCGTTGGCGATCGCCGCGGCGCAATCATGCCGATGTTCGCGGTCTGCATTCCACTCATTCTGGCCATTGGCGCGTTTGCAATCAACGTGGCATGGATGAGTCTGGTAGATTCTGAAATGCAGATTGTGACGGACACGTCAGCACGAGCTTCGGGAACGGAATTCACTCGGACACAGAACTTGTTGAACGCACAGAATCGGGCGAAGGAGGCCATTCAGCAAAACAAAGTCGGTGGCCGTGTCCTGACGCTGTCCGATTCGGATATCGTGTTTGGAGTCTCACCGTTGGTAACAGCCGCATCGCCAGTGGGCATTGCTGCATTTACCCCAAAGAGTGTAACGCAGGGGACGCTGGGCTCCGGGCCGGGGCAAACCTGGATCAACGCCATTCAAATCAACAAACAGCAGACGTTTGGATTCGCTGAAATGCCAATGCCAATTCCGTTCCTCAGCGCTTCGAATGGATACACACCCGGTGCTTCCGCAACCACAACTCAATTTGAACGCGATATCGTCCTTGTGCTGGACCGATCTGGCTCCATGAACGAATACTCCACAGATTCAGCAGCCTGGCTGCCCGCAGGACCAGGTGAGGCATACTATGCCTCTCGCTGGCGAGAACTGACAGATGCCATTCAAGTCTTTAATGACATTCTGGATCTGACGCCGCTGAACGAGCAGTTGGCACTGGCAACATTCTCGACAGATGCAACTGAAGATGTGTTGCTGTTTACCGACACGACCGCGATCGAAACTCGGCTCAATAACATTACCTATGATTTTCAGGGCGGTAGAACGGCGATCGGTGATGGTATCGCAGCCGGGATCAACTTGATCACCGATCCCACACGTTCACGCACATTTGCCAAACGAACGATGATCGTGATGACTGATGGGATTCAGAATCAAGGAGGACCACCTCGGGTGAAAGCGAAACTCGCTCACGACAATTATGGAATCACAGTTCACGTCATCACATTCAGCGACGGTGCCGATCAAGTTGAAGGTGCCACGATTGCAGCTGAAGGAGGCGGTAATCACTTTCACGCATCCAGTGGAGCAGCCCTTGCTGACATCTTCGAGGAAGTCGCAAAAACGCTGCCAACAATGCTGACACGCTGATCCAGCGATTCCAGAAAGAACGTCACGATGAAAAGATCCAGACTGCAACATCAATCTCCGGAACGAGGCAACCGCCGAGGTGTCTCGCTTGTCGAGTTCTCCCTCGTCGTGCCCGTCTTTCTGATGATTTTGTTTGCGGGGTTTGAGTTTTCCCGCATCTGCCTTGTACGGAATGCGGCTCACAACGCTGCGTATCAGGCCGCACGACGAGTCATGGTCCCAGGAGCTACCGTAGCGGATGCCGAGGCCGAAGCAGCCCGACTGCTCAACGTTTTTGGCGTGAACACATTTACGCTGACCGTCAATCCGTCTCCGATCACACTGGCGGCGGATCGCGTCACGGTGTCGATTGACATTCCGGCCAGCCAGTGCGGCTGGATTACTCCGAGGTTCACCGATGCACTCGTAATTCATGCCGGTTCGACGCTCTTTGCAGAACGTGACAGATCGTATTAGCCCCTAAACAAGCGGCCTTTGGAGTGCGGTGACTCGTCACCGCCTTCTTTTTCAGGTAATTTGGCTTTGGGAAAGACGTTCGATTGTTCTGTTGTTCTGCCGACTTCACCTGAAATTGAAATGGAATCTTTGCTGTTTTCCCAGGCCGATTGACAAAAATGCCGTGTTGGAAAAGCAAAGCGGCGACAAGTCGCCGCACTCCAAATAACTGTCGCTTGTTTCAGGATTAGCTTTGGCCCCTCTTCAGTTCTCACATCGCATTCGAAGCGATATCCTCCGGTGGTTCCACACGCCCCCATCGTTCGAAACAGCGGTCGTCTGTTTGAGATTGGGCGAGATCACCAAACATGTCGGACGCTCAAACTGCCAATTCCAACGTACGTCAAGAGTCGCCCGATGAACGGCTGCTGACTCCCGTACAGTTCGTGCGCGGTGTCGGGCCGCAGCGCGCGGAACTGCTGAAGAATCTGGGAATCCTGACCGCCCGCGATCTGCTGTTTCATATCCCGACCGGCATCAACGACTTCAGTGATGTGCGGACTGTGCCCAGGCTGGAAGCAGATGTCGAGCAATCCGTTCACGGATTTGTGGTCGATCGCGATGTGCGGCAGCTTGGAGGTGGTCGTTCGCTCGTCGGTATCCTGCTTGACTGCGACGGGCACTATGTGCGAGGCCTGTGGTTTAATCAGCCGTGGGTTTTCAAAAAATATCGCGACAACGAGCATCTGGTTTTCAGCGGCAAGCCACAGAAGAAAGCCGGTCGCTGGGAATTCAACGGACCTCGCGTCGCGATCCTTGCTCCTGACGACGATCTCGAAGCTGCAGCCGGCGTCCTGCCGCGCTACCCATTGACCGACGGCATCAAACTGGATGCCATGCAGCGGATGACACGAGCGGCCGTCGAAAACTATGCCGATCTGGTCGTTGACTGTGTGCCGGAATCATTCCGCGCAGCGCATCGACTTCCCGATTTGCCCACGGCTTTCCGCTGGCTGCACACGCCGGATTCGGTGAAGCAGTGGCAGGAAGGACGCTACCGCATTCTGCTGGATGACCTGCTCGAGTTTCAACTGGGACTTGCGCTGCGACGACGGATCTGGAATCGGACGCTCAAGGCCAGGCCGATCGAAGTGTCCGCGAAAGTTGATGCCCGCATTCGGCGGCTGTTTGAATTTCGATTCACCGCAGGACAGGATCAATCGATTCTCGACATCACCAAGGATCTGCACCGGCCATCTCCGATGCATCGCCTGCTGCAGGCGGACGTTGGGGCTGGCAAAACTGCGGTCGCCGTTTACGCGATGTTGTCCGCCATCGCGGCTGGATTTCAGGCTGTGTTGATGGCGCCGACCGAGGTACTCGCGACGCAGCACTGGGAAACGTTCGAGGAACTGCTGGCAGAAAGCCGCGTGCAGCGCGGTCTGCTCATCGGTGGATTGCCGGCGGCCAAACGTCGCGAATTGCTGGAGGGAATCGGCTCTGGAAAAACGCAGTTGGTGATCGGGACTCAGGCCGTCATTCAGGACAGCGTGAAGTTTCACAATCTGGCGCTGGCAGTGATCGACGAACAGCATCGATTCGGTGTCCGCCAGCGCGCCAGCTTCACGGGCAACGCTGTCAGTCCGCACGTGCTGGTGATGACGGCAACACCGATTCCGCGCAGTCTGTGCCTGACGCAGTTCGGTGATCTGGATGTCTCAGTCATTCGCGACCTGCCGCCCGGTCGTCAGAAAGTCGTCACGGCAAAAATCATGGAGATGGCGGAGCAGGCGAAGATGTGGAACTTCGTCCGGCAGCAGATTGAAAAAGGACGACAGGCGTACGTCGTCTGCCCGCGTGTGGAAGGTCAGTCAGAAGATGATGATGCGGCAGCGGAGACTGTCTTCACCCAGTTGCTGCGTACGGAACTGTCTGGCCTGCGCGTCGAATTGCTGCATGGACGCATGGACCGTGAACGGCGACACGACGTCATGGATCGCTATCGAAATCATGAAGTGGATGTGCTGGTTTCCACGACGGTGATTGAAGTCGGCGTGAATGTGACAAACGCGACAATCATGATTATTCAGCAGGCCGATCGCTTCGGGCTGGCTCAATTGCATCAACTGCGAGGTCGTATTTGTCGCGGCAGCTATCAGGGCTATTGTTTTCTGTTATCAACGACGGATGCCGCCGAGGCGCTGGAACGACTGACCGCTTTGGAGAAATCTGCGGATGGATTCGAACTGGCGGAAATAGATGCAGAACTCCGAGGCCCCGGCGATATACTTGGACTGCGGCAAAGCGGCGCGATGCCATTACGACACGCGGACCCTGTGCGGGATCTCAGTATTCTGCAGGTGGCACGCCGTATGGCTCAGGATCTGGTGGATGACGGACGGTTCGATCTGCCGGAGTTCGGTGCATTGAAAACAGTCGTGCTGGAACGATTTGCAAATCTGCTGGATCTTCCGCAGACCGGCTGATGTGTTTTCTTAGGCATTTCCGGGTCGCCTGAAGATGACTATACTCCACGCGGAATTTGCGGCACAAGGAAGAACAAAGTATGAAATATCTGAAGTACCTGAGTCTGGCAATCGCGGCCCTCAGTCTGATCACCAGCGTCGGAATGGCATTGGTCGAAGCCTCTGTCTTTGTGAATCGTGCCGACGATGCCGCCAGCAAGAACTCAGCGACAGCATCTGCCGCCGCGTTTGGGCGAATGCCCGTCGAGCAGATCAAAGAGCGACTGCTGCAATGGCTCACGCTCTCGCGCACGGATGAAGCCACGTCAAAACAGGTGATGGAGCTGTGGTCCAGTCGTGATCAGA
>JAYTAK010001203.1:0-6108 GCA_043737515.1 Candidatus Kuenenia sp.
AGGCAACAAAGAAAGCGGATTCGAATGTCGAGATCAAATTTGCCGAAGTCGCCCTTGAGAAAGCCGAAGTGGATCTGAAGCAGCGACTGGAAGCGAACGACAAGTCCAAGGGGGCATTCAGCGCCAATGAAATTCGACAAACGCAGCTGGAAGTTGAAAAGTCCAAGGCGTCCCTTGCAAAAGCTACAGAAGACAAAGAAATTCTGGGCCTGACGCTGGAAACCAAGACCGCTCAACTGGCGCAGTATAAGGTCTCTGCACCGTTTGATGGGTTAGTGACAAAAATCCATCGCTGGCCAGGTCAGAGCGTTCGACCGGGCGACCCGGTTGTCACGATCACAGACATGACATTGCTCCGTGCCGTTCTGACCGTCGATTATAGTCGTCGCGCAGAAGTCTTCGTGGGCGATTCTGTGGAAATCAGGATCGACACCACCGGTAAGGCGCTGAGGCCGGAGCCACGAATTCCGGAGCCAGACCAAAGAACTCTGACCGACAAAAACAAGAAAAACGTTGACGATCCCTTCGAACGCGGTGGCCCATTCGCCCCGGAACCTGTTTTCTCCGCACAGGACGAGGCCGAAGTCTTTATCGGCACGATCGAATTGATCAGCCCAAAAGTGGACCAGAAACTTGAAACGCTGCGACTGAGCGTGGATGTGAATGTGCCGAATCGTCAGGACAAATACGGACGCTGGCTGTTGCTGGAAGGCTTGCCGGTTGAGGCCACGATCATTCCTAAGAAGCGTTAAACATGAGTTCCGGAAACATGGTCGCTTCCAACCAGCGACCCATTCCATTACGAAAACGTGCTGACCTCGTCGTTGCCAAGATTGATTATCTTGGCGTTGGCTATCAGGTCATCAAAGACCCTGTCGCGCTGAAGTATCATCGGCTGCAGATCGAGCAGTACCGGATTCTGGAGCTGCTCGACGGCGTACGCAGTCTGGAAGCCGTCCGGGACGAATTGAAGTTCGAATTCCCGACGCTGCAGATTACGCTCAGCGACATCCAGCAACTGATCACCGACCTGCATCGCAAGGGGCTGGTCGTCAGCAATCGCGTGGGGCAGGGGGCCGCCGTCGTCCGCGAACGCCAGAAGACACGCAAGGAAAAGATCAAGCAGACGCTGATGAGTCTGCTCTCACTGCGCTTGCCGGGCTGGGATCCGGAACGCACGCTGCGCGCGATGCTTCCGTTTGTCAGTTGGATGTTTCATCCGTTCTGTGCCACGCTGTGCATGCTTTTTGTCGTGTCATCGTGGCTGGTTCTGGGTGCGAATCTGGAAGTCTTTCGCAGCAAGCTGCCGGAATTTCAAAGTTTCTTCGGCTGGCCAAACCTGATGTACCTGTGGGTCACGCTGGGATTGGCAAAGATCATCCATGAATTCGGACACGGCCTCAGTTGCGTGTATTACGGCAGCGAATGCCACGAAATGGGTGTCATGCTGCTGGTGTTCAGTCCGTGCCTGTACTGCGACGTCACAGATTCGTGGATGATGCGAAACAAGTGGCATCGGATTATCATCGGCGCGGCCGGGATGTATATCGAAGTGATCCTGTCGGGTGTCGCCATCTATATCTGGTGGCTGACGGAATCCGGATTGTTGCATTATCTCGCGCTCAACACGTTTTTTGTGACGACCATCACCACCGTCATCTTTAACCTCAACCCGCTGATGCGGTTCGACGGTTATTACATGATGAGCGACTTCCTGGAGATCCCGAATCTCCGTCAGAAGTCCGAAAAATTGCTCCGCGAAGCGTTTTCCTGGTACTGTCTGGGAATCGAATCGAAGCCCGATCCGTTCATGCCTGAAACCGGTCGCGCGTGGTTCGTCACGTACGCGATTGCTGCATGGCTGTATCGCTGGGTGATTCTGGTTTCGATCAGTATGTTTCTGTATACGGTGCTCAAACCGTATGATCTGCAGAGCATCGGAATTTCGGTCATGTTATTTTCCATGGCCGGAATTGTGTTCAGTATGTTCCGCAGTATCTATCAAATCATTGCCACACCTCGGATGGAACCCATGAGCAAAACGAAAATCGCCGTCTCATCGCTGCTGTTCGGTGGTGTCGTCTATGTCGCGTTCAGCACGCCGATTCCGTGGTATCACGAAGCCCCGTGCTTTTTGGAACCTCAGGACGTCGTGATGGTGCCGGCACCTGTGAACGGCATGATTCTGGATCCTGACAAGTACCGCGAACAGTACGATGAACTGATGAAATTCCAGAACCTCGCCAGGGAAAAGGCGGTCGAAATCGCGGTTCCTCTTGAACCGGGCAAGCTGCTGATCGATCCTTCGAAACTGGATCTGATGAAGGGACTTCCGGCGCCTGCTGAATACGATCGAATTCACCGCAATGGTGAAACCGTCGCGGAGCGCGATGTTATCGTCATCCTTGAGAGCCCCGACGATCTGCGCCGCCAGGATGAACTCCGGCAGCACGTTTTGAACTGGGTCTTTCGCTCACAGGAAATCAGTCAATATAACATTAATCAGGATCCGGCGGGTGAAGGCGTCGCGATCGCGGAAGCGCTGGAACTGGAACAGCAGATTCAAAAAACCGTCCGCCTGAACCTGCAACGTGTGGTCCGGGCGACAACAGGCGGAACACTCATTGCTGCCAAGCGAGTGCCTGAACCGCCACGGAATGAAGTCGATGCGATGAAACTGGGTCGCTGGACGGGAACGCCACTGGATCCAGAGAATGCCGGGTGTCTGATTGAAGCCGGGCAGGAAATTGCCAGCATCGCGCCCTCAGAAAAACTGCACGCCGTGTTGTATATCGATCAGGGTGACAGGGATGATCTGCTGGACGAAATGCCGCTGGAAATCAAGTTGGATCATTTGGCAAATATCACCTTTCTGACCCGCGTTGATCTGATTTCCCCGAAAGGTGAAGTGATGGCTCCTGAAGCACTCACCACTCGTTTTCATGGGCCGCTGGCAACAAAGGCCAACCAGCAGGGGCAGGAACAACTGGCCAGCACGGCCTATCGCGCGATCGCACAACTCTACTTCGCCGAAGGAAGCACTCAACCCGAAGCACACCTGCTGAAGCCGGGGATGAGGGGAAATGGGCGTTTTATCATTTCCAATCGCACAGCGGCGTACTGGATGTGGCGTTACTTAAACGAAACGTTCCGTTTTCGAGTCTAGCTTCCGGATTGCAGAAAAGTCCGGCGAATACACGGTTCTAAAGATCCGTGAATACACGACTGCGTTCAGTTCGGGTATCCTGCGGGGCTTCGTTTTGGCCCGATGATGCGTCGAATGGTCTGACATTTCGGTGCCCAGGTTTGAATTTTGACTGATACCACGCTTGCTTCGTGGCTGGATTCTATGGAAAACCGTCGCCTTTTTACGTTTCTGATGACGTCGCTGCTGTTCATGATTCTCTGGAGTCAGTACCTCCAGCCGAAGTTCTTTCCGGAAAAAAAGAAGCCTAAACCTGCTGATCAGCAGGTCGTCGATGCCGCGAAAGCTGACGCTCAGCTGGCGAACGCCGCAGAAGCCAGCGATCCCGCCGATCCAAACGCGCCGCCCGACACTGAGCCTGTCGAACCAGCGGCTGAGCTGACGATTCCCGACTATCCGAGTCAGGAATTCACACTCGGATCCATCGACCCGAAAAGCGGTTACGCCCTGGCGGTCGATCTGACTTCCGCCGGAGCAGCGATCGAGAGTGTGACGATGACGTCGCCGCAGTTTCGAGATCTGAACGATGAAACTCAGCAGGCCCGGATCGTGGGAAACAACCCAACGCCCGATCGTACATTTTCCACGGCCTTCGCGCTGATCGATAAGCAGTTGGAAAAAACCGGCAAGACGCTGGAGACGGCGAATTGGAAACTGTCGGACTCCGCCGAAAACGAAAAAGGTTCATCGGCAACTTTTGAATATGAAGCGCCGGACAAGTCGCTGCGAATTCGCAAAACGTATACGCTGCCGAAACTGAATCTCACAGGCAATGAACTTGAAAAAGCGTGGCGCGAAGATGCTTCGTTTTACACGCTGCAGGTTGCGATTGAGATGACGAATTTGTCCGACAAGCCAAAGTCGGTCGAATACGAAATGCAGGGGCCGGTCGGAGTCATGCTGGAAAACCTCGAGCACACATCCAAGTACCGTGATATCCATGTTGAATTCATTGACGGCACAAAAGGCGTGACGACAGCCGCTGGCACCGTGAAGAAATACGTGGATACCGTCGAAGAAGAAAAAGGTCAAATGCTCCTGCAAAAAGAGCAGTTCGATTTTATGCGGGAAGAAAAGGAATGGACGTCCGCGTTTCGCTATGCCGGCGTGGATGTGCAATTCTTCGCGGCCCTGATCGCGCCACTCGATGATCGGCCTGATGATGTGCGGTCAGATGCCGCAACCAAATGGATCGAACGCACGTTTCCTGTGCTGATCCTGGCTGATCCCGTGGAACCCCGGATGTCCGATGTGAGCATTCGCATGGCATCCAACCCGGTCGTGCTGCAACCGAAAGGCGAGGGAGACTCGGTCACGCACAAGTTTGCTTTCTTTGTCGGTCCTAAGCGGCGGGAACTTCTGGACCCGGCACCGATGTCAGCCGGTCAGGTGCTGAACTACGGCTGGTTCGGATTCGTCGCACGAGGCATGCACTATCTGCTGGACACCTTCCATACGTTTGGCCTGCCGTATTTCCTGGCGATCATTTCGTTGACGGTTCTCGTGCGTGGCTGCATGTTTCCGATTTCCCGCAAGCAGGCCATCAGCGCGGCGCGGATGAAGGAACTGCAGCCAAAGCTGACTGAGCTGAAAGCCAAATATGCCGACGATCGCGAGAAACTCGCGAAGGCCCAGATGGAATTGTGGCGGAAGCATAAGATCAATCCAATCGGTGGCTGTCTGCCGCTGTTCCTGCAGATGCCCATCTTCATCGGCCTGTACACGGCGCTCAATTCGGCAGTGGACCTGCGGCTGCAGAAGCTGTTGTGGATTGAAAACCTCGCCGGACCCGATGCTTTGTTTCGCATGCCGTTCAGTCTGCCTTATCTCGGGGCGGATTTCAGTCTGCTGCCGTTGTTTACGGTCGGGCTGTTTCTGACGCAGCAAAAAATGTTCATGCCGCCTGCGACCGATGAACAGCAGGAAGCACAGTACAAGATGATGAACATGATGACGCTGTTCATGGGCGTGATGTTCTGGCATCAGCCGGCAGGGCTGTGCATCTATTTCATCGCGTCGAGTCTGTGGAGTATTGCAGAACGCAAGCTGCTCGGGGCTGGTTCGATGACGCCCGCGTCCGGTGCTTCGGTGGAAGTCATTGAACCCGACAACAAGCCAAAACCAAAACCGAATCAGGTTGCCGCACCTGCAGCAGACCGCAAGATCCCCGGCTTTCTGAAGAAGCTGCTCGATGCCGCACAGATCGCTCGCGATCAGGCCGATCAACAGCGCGAAAAAGAGACGCGCAAAGGCAAGAAACGCTGAGATCGAAATGCAGCCGGAATCAATTACCCTTCAGAGCGGCCATCTCACGGCCTCCGTTCGTACCGACAGTGTGAAACTCCTGGTGGCGTGCAGCCAGCCATCGCAATCGGTCGTCGATCAATGTCGCGACGCGCTCATGGCACCTCTCGGGTTGCCGGAACTTGTCCGCTGCGTTGTGCCGGGTGATGCGGTGGCGATTGTGATCGATCCGGAAACGCCGCATGTGGTTGAATTGCTGGTGGCCGTGTGCGAACAGTTGCTGTCGGTGCCGGACAGTGGCATCGCACTTTCATGGATGCTGCCCACTGATCCGGGGGGCGCGGGCTGGAGTCGCCTCGTCGAACAAGTGCCTCTGCATCTGCGGCAGCAACTGACAGTCCACGTGCATGATCCGTTGGCAACCGATCAGTTGAGTTATCTGGCAAGTTCGGCTGCCGGTGATCGGGTCTATCTGAATCGTCGGATCTCCGATGCGGACTTACTGGTCACGATCGGGTTTGTCGGCTTCGACAGCCTGCTGGGATATCGCGGAACAACCAGCAGCATCTTTCCGTGGTTTTCTGATGGCGATGCGATTCAGCAGGCACGGACACAGGGACATCCGGAACTCACGCCGGAACAGCCTCGGCCATATCGAC
>JAYTAK010001204.1:0-2664 GCA_043737515.1 Candidatus Kuenenia sp.
CTTCCGTCCCTGACGGGACTTTCGGCATGTTGTGCTATCAAATCCCACCGTTGAAACGGTGGGCTATTGTCGGATGTCCCTGGCGGGACAAACACATTCGACCGTTGCGTGTCCTGGGCCGACGCTATACTGCAAACGATTGAGGAGGGCACAATCGTTTAACCGCGTGGGCAACGCCCCGCGCTTTGTATCTCAAATCTCAAATACGAAATTTCAAATAGAACAATCGCGGCCCGCTGGGCACGCGGTTAAACGAGCCGCAGCCAACCGCGTGCGGTATAATCGCTGTGGCCCAGGCTATTGGAACGGATGGGCCTTTGGCCCGGAGTCGCATTCAACGCGAAATGCTTTACCCGGAATCACAATTTCCGGTGGCGAACGTGAGAGAACAAGACATCGTTTCGACGGAGAGAGACGGCTACTTTGTACCGAGCCAACGGCCCATGCGTTCGCATAGCCTGGCCCGACGCAAAGCGGCGGGCCTGGTTCAATTCAGGAGTTGGGCCTGCGGCATGTCGGTCGCTGACGAATGTGCGATCATGTACAACAAGTGAAATGGTCGATTGCGGCATTTGGCAGCCTCACGTTTTTTTGCGAATTGCGATGCACCGACCGACTCAGAAGCCGAGACAGCAGGAGAATTCGAATTATGCCCGACACGGCGATGGATGATCGCGACGAACGGCTGGCGGTCGTGTTTGATCAGTTGATGCAGGATTACAAGAGCGGGTCGGCGCAGAAGCGGCTGGATGATGCGGTGCGGCAGCATCCGGATCTGGCGGGCGATCTCCGCGAACTCTTTGCGACGGCTCAGATTGCCGACGACATCGCGATGCTGCAGTCGTCGGATCTGAATCACCTGACCGGCGGCGGTGCGAAAAAGCCGAGGATGTCCGGGTCCATCGCGGCCGGATCGGCGATTGGTTCCATGATCGGCGAATACGAACTGCGGGCAGAACTCGGTCGTGGCGGAATGGGAGTTGTCTACCGCGCGTTTCAGGCGAGTCTGCAGCGGACAGTGGCGCTGAAGATGATTCCCAATGCGGCGTTCGCGGCGTCACAGGATCTGGCGCGGCTGCGAGCGGAGGCGCTGGCGGCTGCGAGGCTCAGTCATCCCAACATCGTGCCGGTGTATGAAGTCGGCGAACACAATGGGCAGCCTTGGTTCAGTATGCAGTTCATTCAGGGCACGACGCTGTCGCAGCGGCTGATGAGCGGCCCGATGAAGCCGCGCGAAGCGGTGGCGTTGCTGATCCCGATTGTGGAAGCCATCGGTGCCGCGCATCGCGCGGGAGTGCTGCATCGAGACCTCAAGCCCAGCAATATTCTGATCGCCGCTGACGGCACGCCGTTCGTGACGGATTTTGGTTTGGCGAAGCGCGTCAACGTGGAAGAAGAATCAATGGCGTCCGGTGGCATGGGGTCCGACATTGCGAACCTCACGCAGAGCGGTGCGATTCTCGGAACGCCCGCATGGATGTCGCCGGAACAGGCGGCAGGTCAGACGGATTCGATCGATGTGGCCACCGATATCTACAGTCTGGGAGCAGTGCTCTTTGCAATGCTCACCGGTCGCCCGCCGTTTCAGGCAGCTTCGCCGCTGGACACCGTGCTGATGGTGATCGAACAGGACCCGCCGAATATCCGGATGCTGAATCGTGCGGTCGATTCAGATCTGGAAATGGTGGTGATGAAATGTCTGCAGAAGCCGCAGGACCTGCGATATTCCTCCGCCGCTGCGCTGGCGGCAGATCTGCGCGCCTGGCTGAACAACGAACCAGTGAGTGCTCGATCATCAACGATTGCGCAGGTGATGACGCGGCTGTTTCGTGAATCGCATCATGCGGCCATTCTGCAGAACTGGGGTTTGCTGTGGATGTGGCACAGTCTGGTCGTGCTTCTGCTGTGCCTGATGACCAACCTGATGCAGTTTCAGGGCGTGACGGAGCGTTGGCCATTCGTCGGTCTGTGGGTGGTGGGATTGGGTCTGTGGGCGGCGATCTTCTGGAATCTGCGGCATCGTGCCGGTCCGATCACGGCCGTTGAACGCCAGATCGCTCACATCTGGGGCGGGAGTATGATCGCGTCGTCGATGCTGTTCTGGGTGGAATCGATCATGGACCGTCCCGTGCTGGAGTTTTCACCGGTGCTGGGAGCGATCGCGGGGATGGTTTTCCTTGCAAAAGCCGGAATTTTGTCGGGAAGTTTTTACATTCAGTCGGTGATGATGTTTGCGACTGCACTGGTGATGGCAGCTGTGGAACACAGTAATTTGCCGAATTTCAGCGTGTCTTTGTTCGGAGTGATGTCTGCACTGACGTTCTTTCTGCCCGGTCTGAAATACTATCGGCAACAACGGCGATCTGTGCGATAATCACCTGGCCAGTGTTCTGCCAAACCTTTGTTTTTGGGTTGATGATCGCAGCCACGATCGCCAGAACGTGGGTTACATTCTGCCAAAACCCACACTCTGGTGAGCGTGGCTACCCCAAAACTCAGCGTTGACAGAGCAATATCCGTCATTCGCAGCGAGTTGTCCGGCCAGAAGTGTGTGGTAACAAATCGACTGACTCTACCGGATTCTATGTGCAGCTCCCGCTTGGTTTTGAAGGAAAAATCGAGTGTGGGAGAATGATCGTTTAACGGCGAGCCGTAGGCGTAGGC
>JAYTAK010001205.1:0-13949 GCA_043737515.1 Candidatus Kuenenia sp.
GACGACGCCGTTCGCTTTGGTCTCCGTGATCAGGTTGACCATCTTCATGAGTTCGAGGGGGAAATTCGTCCATGATTCCCAGCCGTTGTACTCATGGCCAAACTGAATGCTGCTGCCGATTACACGCAGGTCGGCGGGCTCCTGCAGTCGGTCTTTCAACCAGTCCCATTGTTCCGCCCCAAGAACTGTTTTGTCTGGATCGGTGTCGGGAAGATAGTCGTTCTTCCAGGACGGGAATGGATTTCGTAACGGCTGATCGCGGAATGAGCGTGTATCCAGCAGAATGATCTGCAGCGTCTTGCCGACTTCAGCGTCTTCAAAACGATAACTGGTGTAGATGCCGTCGTGGTCGCGGCGCGGACTGGGAGTGGATTCGTTCCAGAACTTCAGGAAGATTTCTTTGGACTCAGCTTTGAACGGAAATTCTTTGCCAGCATCATTGTCGCCAAAGTCGTGGTCATCCCATGTGGCGATTGTGGGTGTGGAGGCTCTCAGAGCCTGAAAGTCTTTTTTTGCTCCGAGCTGTGCGTATTTCGCTTCCAGCAGTTGCATGTCCCGCGTGTCGCCGTAGATGTTGTCCCCGAGATAGACAAATAAATCCGGTTCCCATTCCAGCACGGTCCGCAGAATTGGCATCGGGTCTTCCTGATTCGAACAGGAGCCAAAGGCGATTCGGGAAATCAGCGGATTGACGGCAGGGGCGGCCGCTGGCAGCGGTTTTGGTTCCTGGGCCATGATCGCATTCGCGCAGAGCACAAACGAGAGGACAAGTAACCATCGGTGCATGAGTCGCATAGAGTTTCTCGTTGAATTTCGGCGAAGGAGCAATATCTTTGGTCCGTATTGGCAAGGACGCCTGCGGCTTGCCGTTAAACGATTAAAAGACAATCCCCTGGCTCGAATGGGAATGGCATCTTAACGGCGAAAGGTGGTTTTGAAATCAAACGAAGGAATCCCTAGGATACGGGACTGCGACATAACTGAATTCGCAATTCTTCATTGGCTTGCGGAATTCCTGGAGAGGCAAGAGCCTCCAGGCAGTGCGTTCCAGGGCTGGAGCCCCGGAACGAGGACGGCATTCGCCGACGCCTGCGGCTTGCCGTTAAACGAAGTGAATCGCCCCGTTGAGACATTTTTTGAATCGAATCACAAAGGAAGAAGTTAATGTTGAACGTCCCTATGTCCGGTGCATTGGATTTTGTCTCTCTGGGAGCCCTCGTCAATCGACTGGATCCGGGAATTATCCCGTTCCGCAAGGCCAGCCGGTTGTCGATTCATGTGAGCGGCGGAGAATTCAACTGTGCGGCAAATCTGGCGGATTGTTTTCAACTGAAGACCGGGATCGCGACGGCGATGGTCGATTATCCACTGGGTGACCTCATCGCCGAACGCGTCCGCGCGATGGGAGTGAAACCTTTTTACAAGAAGTTCGCGCACGACGGCGTGCGTGGCCCCAACATGGCGACTGTGTACAGCGATCAGGGACATGGTGTGCGTGGTCCGGTCGTGTTTTACAACCGCAGCAACGAAGCCGCTGGCATGTTGAAGGCCGGTGACTTCAACTGGAAGGAAATCTTCGCAGGCGGCGTGCGCTGGTTTCACAGCGGCGGAATTTTCGCGGCTCTGTCACCCACGACACCGGAAGTCATCATCGAAGGGATGAAGGCAGCCAAGGCGGCCGGTGCCGTCACTTCTTTCGACCTGAATTACCGCGCCAAGCTGTGGCAGATCAGCGGCGGGCTGGATAAGGCTCAGGAGACGCTGAACAGGATCGTCGAGCATGTTGACGTTCTGGTTGGCAACGAGGAAGACCTGCAGAAGGGACTCGGCCTGAAAGGACAGGACGTTGAACATTCATCGAAGCTGGACCCGTCAGCGTTCTTCGGCATGATGGAAGAAGTCACCAAAAAGCTTCCGAACGTGAAGGCCGTCGCGACGACGCTGCGAGAAGTCCATTCCACCAACCGTCACTCGTGGAGTGCGGTGCTGTGGCTGGACGGTAAGACGTATCAGGCAAAAACCATGGAACTGGATGTCATCGACCGCATCGGCGGCGGCGACGGATTTGCATCTGGCCTGTTCTACGGACTGCTCAACGGCAAAGATCCTCAAACATCGCTCAACCTTGGCTGGGCTCACGGCGCGTTGCTGACGACTTATCCCGGCGATACAACGATGGCGACGATTAAAGAAGTCGAAGGCGTGGCCGCTGGCGGTTCGGCGCGTGTGCAGCGATGATAGATTGAGCAGAAGGCAGGCATTTTCAAGATGCCTTGCTTCTCTTTGCGACTGTGGATATTGAATGAGGTGTTGCAATGTCGGTAACCGAAATTCAGCCGCTGCCCAAGACTGGTACGCGAATGAGTCTGGAGGAATTTCGAGCATTAAATCTGCCCGAAGAGTCCAGCCTCATTTTGCTTAACGGTGTGGTCTACGATGAAGCGGATCAAGGCGAGGACATGACAAAGCGAAATCATCAGCATTCGCTGACGGAAGCAACTCTCGCGTATCTGCTGAATGCTTGGCGCAGGACATCCGACATGACCTGTCAGGTTCACTCTGGTGAAGTTGGCTGTGAACTGACAGGACAAACAGTTTCTGTCGGGATCGACGTCGCTGTTTTTTCAGAAAGCGTTACTGAAGGCATTTCGACAGATTCTCCTTTCATCGTTGGCACACCGTTACTGGCAATTGAGATTCTCTCGCCGAGCGATAAGACTTCCGGAATTCAACAGAAGGTCGATCTGTACCTGAAATCCGGCGTTGCGTTGGTGTGGGTGGTTGATCCGCATTTTAAGACCGTGGTTGTTCACAGAAATGGTCACGTGCCGGAAATGTTTGCCAGTGGTTCATTTCTGGTTGGTGAAGACGCTCTGCCGGGACTCAAGATCTCAGTGACTGAGATTTTTGAATAATCATATTGCAGGATTGTTTAGGGGCTGTTCATTGTTTTATGTAGAATCCGTGGATCGGATTACACCTTTGCCTCTTGTTTTCAGGTGATCTCATGTCTGTTGCAGAACTTGAGCGTGTTCCAAAGCCGGGCGTTCGAATGACGGTGGAAGAATTCGAGTCTCTCGGTCTTTCCGAGGATTCGAGTCTGTTTCTGGTGAATGAAGTTGTCTACGACGAAAACGGAGGGAATGGTAATTTGACCAAACGAAATCGTCATCACGCCAGAATTGAGGCGATCGTAAGCCATCTCCTTGAGTCGTGGTCCAGGAGAACCAGTTTCCCTGGCAAAGTCTTCAGCGGAGAGGTTGGGTGTGTACTTTCGAACGATGGGTTATCAGTGGGGATTGATGTCGCGTTGTTCAGTAACTCAACACTGGGACAGGTGGCTGACGAGTCTCCATATGTGACCGGTCCTCCGATTGTCGCTGTTGAAATCCTGTCCCCGAGTGATCACATCGAATCAATCGAATCAAAAATCCAGGGCTATCTGAATTGCGGAGTACGGCAGGTCTGGGTGATTAGCCCGGGAATGAAGAACATCATCATTCATACTCCGGATGGTGAACCTCGAATCTATACGAAAGAAGCTGTGATTGACGGTGGTGATGTCCTTCCGGGTTTTTCTGTGGTGACCAGTGCTATTTTGGATTGAAGCAAACTCGCAACCGGCCAATGGATCTGTTTGAACCCTTAAATTCTTATTAGTTCGCACTCTACTTCCTGAAATAAACTTAAACTATGTCAAAGCACGATATCGGCCTGATCGGCCTGGCGGTTATGGGACAGAACTTGGTCATGAACATGGCCAACAAGGGGTTTTCGGTCGGTGTCTACAACCGCACGACGGAGACGACTCATGAATTTGTGAGTGGGCTGGGCAGTCGGCCGCCAGGAGTGGTTGAAAAGGGGACAACCGATCGCATCAAGGGCTATGACACGCTGGCAGATTTTGTCAACAGCCTGCAGGCACCGCGGCGAGTCATGATCATGGTCAAGGCGGGGGCTCCTGTGGATGCCGTGATCGATCAGTTGAAGCCGCTGTTGTCCAAAGGTGACATCATCATCGATGGCGGAAATGCTGACTACGTGGATACAAACCGCCGTCACAAGCAGCTGGCGGAAGAAGGTTTTCGATTCATCGGAACCGGCGTTTCCGGCGGTGAAGAGGGAGCACTGAAAGGCCCGAGTATTATGCCGGGTGGTCATCCCGAAGCATGGCCATTCGTGAAAGACGTCTTCCAGAAGATCAGCGCGAAGGTAGGACCGAACAATGACATTCCTTGCTGCGACTGGGTCGGCGAAGCGGGGGCGGGCCACTACGTCAAAATGGTGCATAACGGCATCGAATACGGCGACATGCAGTTGATCTGCGAAGCCTACTACATTCTCAAACACGGTGTCGGGCTGACGAATGCTGAGCTGTACCAGGTGTTCAAGGAATGGAACAACAGCGAACTAGAAAGTTACTTGATCGAGATCACGCGTGACATCTTCACCGTGAAGGACAAAGAAACAGGTAAGGATCTGGTCGATCTGATTCTGGATACCGCCGGGCAGAAGGGCACCGGCAAATGGATGAGCCAGCATGCACTGGATCTGGGAGTGCCAACGACTCTGATCACTGAAGCGGTGTTTGCCCGCTGCCTGTCGGCTCAGAAGGACGCTCGCGTGCGAGCCGAACCGGTTCTTTCCGGCCCCGACGCTAAATTCGAAGGCGACCGCAAGCAGTTCATTGATGACGTGAAGCAGGCTTTGTACGCATCCAAACTCTGCAGCTATGCTCAGGGTTATGTGCAACTGGATGCCGCTGCGAAGGAGTTCGGATGGAAACTGAACAACGGCCCGATCGCGCTGCTGTGGCGAGGTGGCTGTATCATTCGATCACGCTTCCTCGAAGACATCAAGAAAGCCTTCGACAAGAATCCGACCCTGGAAAACCTGCTGCTGGATGATTTCTTCAAAGCCGCCATCAGCAAGGCTCAGCCAGCATGGCGTCGAGTTGTCTCTACCGCGATCCAGCTTGGTCTGCCCGTTCCCGGCTTCAGTGCCGCTCTGACGTATTATGACGGATACCGCCGCGGCCGTCTGCCAGCCAATCTGCTGCAGGCGCAACGCGACTACTTCGGGGCTCATACCTACGAACGCACAGACAAGCCTCGTGGTGAAAAATTCCATACGGACTGGATTCGCGAGCGGAAGCTGACGTAGAGCACTTACAAATCTGAGATCTCAGAGATTAAATCACGATGCAAGCACCTGCGGAAGTCCGGCATCAAACAGGTGCCGGGCTTTTTTGATGCGATGCAGTGGATGCGAACCGTACTCGCGGAGTACAATTTGGGAGAAGTGAATTCAAATTCGTCAAGGAGTCAGTGGGGATGCCTTCAATTTTTCCAGGAATGGACCCGTATCTCGAAGCGCCCTGGATTTGGCCAGACTTTCATAATTCGCTCGCCGATGAGATCCGGCGAATGCTGAACCAACAATTGCCAAATGACTACTTTGCTCAATTGGAAGCTCGATCCGAACTCGGAATTCGAGCGGCGAAGCGTATCATTGCTCCCGATGTCGCAATCATCGAGTCAGGCCGAAAGCGAGGGCCGTCACAGGAAGATGGAGGTGGCGTGGCAGTCGCGGTCGAAGAAGAAATTGAAATCTCGACGGGGATACGAGTCGAATTCATGGATGAGCCTGTCACGATTACGTCTGTCGCGATTCGCAATACTCAGACTGCTAACGAAGTTGTGACACTGATCGAAATCCTCAGCCCGGCGAACAAGCGATCCGGAGCGGATCGCGATCACTATGTTAAACGGATGAAAGAAATCCTGACGGGATCTTCGACTTCACTGATCGAGATCGACCTTTTGAGGAATGGTCAGCGAACATGGGAACGAAGTGATATCATCGACGATTACCTCGACGATCTGTCAAGCCCCACGGACTACCTGGTCATGACAAGTCGATCATGGAGCCGATCAGGAGCAGACATGCATCCGATCTCGATTCGCGAACGGCTCCCCGTGATTGCCGTTCCGCTGCGTCAGAACGAGCCGGTCGTGCCACTCAGCCTGCAGACGGCCTTCAATCGAGCCTATGACGGAGGCCCCTATCGACGTGGAGCGGTTGATTACAGCAAGCCGCCTTTTCCTTCGCTCAATGAATCTCAGGAACAATGGCGAATGGCACTGATGGCTGGCGCAGGCTGACGGGAAAATCGGATGCCACACGGCTTGACGGCGGAGCGTGAACCTTCGACGATGCCACCGCAAGGCATTCGGTCGATGTGGCTTCGAGCGGAACGACCTGCCTGTGTGCCCGTGCCTCGCTTGCGTTAAAGGTTGATCCATGATCCGAAGTTTGAGCGTGCTGATTTGCTTTTCCCTCAGTGCTGGCGTCTTCGCGGAAAACTGGCCGTGCTGGCGTGGGCCTCGCGGGGACGGCAGTTCGGCCGAGATTCAGATCCCGGTGGAATGGAATGGCGAGACAGGCCAGGGGATCGCATGGAAAACTGAGATTCCGGGGAAAGGACATTCTTCTCCGATTGTCTGGGATGACGTGATCTTCCTGACGACCTGTCTCGAAGACCGCCACGAACGAATGCTGCTGTGCCTGAATCGCAAAGACGGCAGTCTTCGCTGGAAGTCATCTGTTGCCGTTTCCCCGCTGGAAACAAAACATGAACTCAACAGCTTTGCGTCGGGGACTCCGGCAACGGATGGGCAGTCAGTCTATGTCACGTTTCTTGTCGCCGACGGCCATGAAGTTCCGGCACCCAATGTTGGCACGCCGCGACCAGTCACGCCGGGGACTCTGCTGGTGGCAGCGTACGACATGCATGGCCAGAAGCTCTGGTCGGCAGAACCCGGCGGATTTACCAGCGTGCATGGCTTTTGCAGTTCTCCCGTAATCTACAGGAATCTCCTGATCGTCAACGGTGACCATGATGGTGATTCTTACGTCGCCGCCCTGAACCGCGAGACGGGAAAACTCATCTGGAAAGTTCCGCGTGAACACAAAACGCGAAGTTACTGCACGCCGCTGATTCGTACGATCGACGGCAAAGACCAGATGGTGATGACAGGCAGCAAACGAATCGTCAGTCTGGACCCGTTGACAGGAGCCACAAACTGGCTGATTGAAGGGCCGACGGAACAGTTCGTATCATCAATGATCTATGATGGAAAGATGTTTTACATGACCGCCGGCTTTCCGACACATCATGTGATGGCGATTCGCCCGGATGGTTCCGGCGATGTGACTCAAACGCATGTCGCCTGGCACAGTGAAGAAGCGAAGTGCTACGTACCTTCGCCGGTCCTGATCGAAGACCGGCTGTTTATTGCCGATGATCGAGGCACCGTGAACTGCTTCGATACAGCAAACGGCAATCGATTGTGGCAGGACCGCCTGGGCAACCACTACAGCGCGTCGCTGGTGACGGCAAATGGCCTGGCCTATTTCCCTGCTGACGATGGAATCATGGCGATCGTTAAGCCCGGCACCAAACTGGACGTCCTCCATCGGAATCCACTCGGAGAATACAGTTACGCTTCACCCGCAATTTCAAACGGGCAAATCTTCATTCGAGGCGAACGCCATTTGTTTGCGATTGGCACAGATTCATCGAATGCTGCGTCGGAGCCGCGATGATGTCAGATGCAATCCGGTGTCTGCCGGACTTCCGTTTCCTTGCACAGCAGTGGAATCGATACGTTTCCTGTCGTTACGTCTGATTGTCCATGCAACTTGTCTTTCTTGGCACCGGTGGCTACCACCCGAATGAACGTCGGCACACGGCCAGTGTCCTCCTGCCCGACATTGGAGTTGCCCTGGACGCAGGGACGGGATTTTTTCGAGTGCAGCACGCGATCCGGGCCTCCACGCTGGATGTGTTCCTGACTCATGCGCATCTGGATCATGTCTGCGGCCTGACGTATATCCTCGTGCCGTTGTTGCGCGGTGATCTTAAACGCGTGCGTGTGTTTGGCACAGAAGACACACTGCAGGCGGTTCGAACACATCTGTTGGCGCAGGAATTGCTTCCGGTTGAACCTGAATTTGAGTGGCACACACTGCATGCCAGCGTACCATTGCCATCCGAGGGTAAACTCACCTGGATCTCGCTGGATCATCCCGGAGGATCGGTAGGTTTTCGCCTGGACTGGCCGGGAAAATCACTGGCTTACATTACTGACACATCGGCGCCCGGCAATTATGCCGATTTTGTCCGGGGCGTGGATGTCCTCATTCACGAATGCTATTTTCCGGATGAACTGAATGACTGGGCTGAGAAAACGGGACACAGTTCGTCTTCGAATGTCGCCCGGCTCGCGAAACTTGCGGACGTCAAACGCCTTTACATTGTTCACGTCGATCCGCAACGCCCGGATGACGACCCGGTGGGACTCGACAGCATTCGCGCGATCTTCGCCAATACAGAATTGGCTGAAGATCTGATGGAAATTGAATTCTGATAACCTTCGCAGTCTCAAGGCTTTTGAATCACAGGCAGTCCATGTCCGAAAGTCGCCCTGTCACTTCTGTCAAATTCGTCTCAGAGCTGCGAGATCCGGAACGCTGGACTTCGCTGCGACTGTCGGACGACGGCGTGACACTGCACACAGCAGATTCCAGGCGGTCCTGGAAAATCCTCAATGGAATTCCGCGTTTTGTCACCGACCAGCATCTGGAGAGTTTTGGCCATCAGTGGACTCGTTTCGATGTCGCCCACGATGCTGAAGACCGCGCCACGTTTGAAGCGAAGACTGGTTGCCGGCTCAGTGACCTCCACGGGAAAAGAATCCTGGATGCGGGCTGCGGGGGAGGCCGGTATGCAAAAGTCTGCGGCGAGGCTGGAGCTACGGTGTTCGGTGCCGATCATACACGAGCCGTGGAGAAAGCCGCAAAACTGTGTGGACATCTTCCAAATGTGCATTTCGTTCAGGCCGATCTGAAACAGTTGCCGTTTGAGCCGGCATCGTTCGATTTTGTGTTCTCAATCGGCGTCATGCATCACGACGCCGACACACGGCTGGTGTTTAACGCCGTCGCGCAGATGGTCAGACCCGGCGGTCGTTATTCGGTCTGGCTGTATCGCAGAAATCAATGGTGGCAGGAACTCCTGAACAGCGGACTGCGAACGATGACCACCAGAATGCCGGCAGCAGCCCTGACGCCGTTCTGTCATGTCGGAGCTATTCTTGGAGGCGTGCCAGTCGTTAATAAATCACTCAACAAGATCATCAACTTCAGCGCTCATCCGAGCTACGAAAATCGAGTCTGTGATACGTATGACTGGTGGGCTCCGAAATACCAGTACCATCACACGGTAGAAGAACTGAGCTTCTGGTTTCACGAGATGGGATTCAAAGACCTGACCGTGCTGCCTCCGGAAAAATCCGGACGGTTCTATCGCTGGGCCTGGGAGCACAATCTCCTCATCGGCAGCGGCGTGAACGTAACAGGCGTGAAACGCTGAGCCTCCAGGCTGGCTACCCGGAGGCTGAACAGCCAGACGCTTCTATACTCCACGCGGTCATAAGTGAGACAATTGGCGAGCGGCATGCGTCAGCTTGCCGGTACAAAAAAGCGATGTACCGGAGGGCTCACGCCACTCCGCTCGCCGGACTCATTTCTGGCCGCGCACCCGTCTACTTTAGATTGTAAACCAGCAGCTTGTCCTGATCCCGCAGGTACAACTTGCCATCTGCGATCACCGGATGCGACCATGCCGGACGATCGCTGCGGTCAGGCTGTTCGAAGCGACCGAGTTCTTTGTACTCACTGGAATCTGCCGCCAGCAGCACCACCGGTCCCTGTTCATTGCGAAAGACGATTTTCCTGTCCGCATAAACGACTGAACCCTTCATTCCACGTTCGCGCCAGGCGGGTTCGCCGGTCTTCAGTTTGACGCAGGACAGCATATCGCCATTGGAACCGTAGACATAGCCATCCAGATACACCATGCCCCCGTGATGATTCTTCATGTCCTTGGTGAAGTAGACCTGCGTGGCCTTCACGGCATTGCCCTGTGCCTTGAGTTCCACCAGTTCGGCACCTGTACCATAGTCCGAAGAACTGAACACGTAGTTATCAACAACCAGCGGTGTTGCGCAGTTTGCCGTACCGTTCGATGAAGCGTTCTGTCCCCAAAGCGGTTCGCCATCCTTCGCGCGTACGCCGCAAATGCCTTTTGATGTGAAGATCACGTACTGCTTCACTTTTCCAATTGTCGCGACGACCGGCGAAGCGTAGGACGCTTGTGGTTGTTCCGGGACTTTGCTTTTCCAGACGACTTTTCCGGTCTTTGCATTCAGTGCCACAACCGTTGCGTCACTGCCTCCCGGAGAGCAAATGACTTTACCATCATCAATGAGCACAGACTCGCTGATGCCCCAGGTGATATTTCCACCGCCAAACTCTTTCAGGATATTCACATGCCAGACAACGTCGCCTGTGTTCGCGTTCAGGCACGAAAGATCGCCATTTCCGCCCAATGCGTAGACCATTCCGTCCACGACTGTCGGAGTTCCTCGGGGACCGTTCCCCTGGCCTTCGTGGTACTCATCGCCGTTTCGCCTCGTCCAGACAATTTCGCCGGTTTTGCGATTCAGGGCAATGACTTGTTCCCCGCCATCGACATTTCCCATCGTGTACATCAACTCGCCTGCCAGCGAGACGGATGCATAGCCTTCGCCCATCCCGGTAATCGTTTGCAGCAGTTCCGGTCCGCCTTCCGGCCAACTCTCAGCCAAGCCTGTTTCTTTGCAAAGATTGTCCCGATTCGGACCTCGAAACTGGTTCCAGTCCGTTTTCAGGTCGCTGGCCATCGCGCTGCCTGCCAACAGACCAGCCATCAAGGCCCCGGCCAGAAGACCAAAGATTGAGTTCAAATTCATCCGCTTCATTTCCAAACCTCAACGATGAGTAGAGTTGTGTGAGTTACATCCTGTCATTGTAGTTCCGGCACCGGGACTCTTGTCCAGTCCAGTCACCCAGGAGTACGGAACTCGCATTGAACTCCGATTCTCGCCGCCGTGTCTGGTGCGAGCCGACGGAGCGGCTCGCCTACGTAGGTCCGCCGCTCCGAGGTTGAGAAAAAATCGAATTGCCGGTTTCTGGCGGGAGTCATTTTGATCAAGCCGAACGACGATCGTCGATCCTGAACGATCCTGTAGGTTCGTTTTTCCCAAGTCACCGGCAAAACTCGGTTCGGGTTGATTTTTTCACACTCTCTCCGTCGGCGGACAACTGGCGCTTCGCGGAATTCTTTGCAGTAAATCCACACTCTCAACGTGGGCTGAGCAGATCGCCGCCCGCAAAGGCTGCGATCTGTCCATTCCGTCGAACGAGGCGGAATTTTGAATTCTGTTTTGATACTGTGTCTGGAGTTGAAGATTTGAATTCCTGAGCGAATTGTTTGCTGAACCGAATCGAGTGTTCCCCTCCGGCTTCATGCCGGTGGAAACCCGGTTTGCCGACTACCAAACGAACCGCCCCGCAATTTTTCCGGCCCCCAACGGGCTTCATGCCAGTGGATGCAAGGTTTGAAAACTTCGCGGATTTGTTGCCAGTGTCTCTGACGCAGGACCGGCCATAGTCTTCAAACCTGGCTTCCACCGACGCAAGGTCGGGTGGGGAGCGGCCTCATGCGTTCTTTTCGTTTTAGTTGCCAAACCTAGGTCCACTGGCACGAGGCCAGTGGGGCCAATGGAACTGTGGTTCTTCCCTCTTTAACTGCGAGGCATATGAATCACGCAATCTACAACAATGCGATTGCAAACTCCGGACTGGAGAGATCGCCCCCACAAAGCAATACGGCATTGCCAGCAACGGAGTTACTCGGAGGTGAGCACTTCGCGGATAGGGATGCGGAGCGAGGCGTAGATTGGGAAGACGGCGGCCAGGGTACCGATGATAAGGACTGCTCCGAGCGTGACAGCGAGTTCGATCCACGGGATGTCGGCACCGGTGCTGAGCAGATGCGGCAGCATGGCAATGAGGGCAGCGGCGGAACCGGTGAGAATGCCCCAGAACAGCAACAGCGTATTTTCCGCCAGCACGAGCCAGACGATGCGGAACCAGCGGAAACCCAGGGATCGCAGTAAGGCGATTTCAGCGCGACGCTCGATCACGTTGCGCATCATTACGGCAGCCAGTCCGAATGTTCCCACGAGCAGTCCCAGCCCGCCCAGCATCTGAAATGTGGAGAGATAGGTGTTCTGCACGGCGAGGAAATCTGCGAGCCGACGACTCACGCGTTCGGTATCCATGCCATAAGGCTGCAATGCGGTTTCCAGAGAAGCGGCAACCTGATCTGCGGACGTTCCGGCATCGGGCGTTTCGACAAGAAAGTAGCGCGACCCGGAAACGTCCGGGGCGATGCGTTTCAGATTGGCGTCGGACATTACCAGCACGCCCTGGAAGACGCTGCTGTCCAGCATTCCGACAACCTGCAATGCAAACTTTGGATTCTGATCATCCGGGGCAAGAATGATTTTGCCCATGCCTTTTTTCAGACTGTACTGCAACGTGTTTATATCACCGATGACCGGAATCGTCGGCAACGGTATGGGGCTGGCTGGTGATGTCGTATCTGGCAATAGCTTGAGCAATGTACTCCACGGATTGTCCCCAGGCGTGTCGGCAAATCGAAATCCACCGCGTGCGATGAATTCGTCCGTAGCGCCGAGCAGAGTCGGCAACGTGGCCTGAAACAGGTTGAGGCAACTCGCATCCTGACCGGGCTGCATTCGAAAACCATAAACAGTTGTTTTGTCCGGCAGTGTTGTGGGTGCCGACGTATTCAGATTCAAACGGGCTCGTCCATCGGCTGTGTTCATATCGAACAGAATCGGCGACGAAGATTCCGCGACCAGCGAGAACCCGCCGTTGCCCGACTTCAGATCCGGCGTCTCCGACACGGGATTTCTGCGCCCCGCACCGACGGCGACAATGACGAATGTGGCAAATGCAATCAACGCCGTCGTGAGCAAACTCCGCTGCGGATTGCGTGCGGCGTTGGCCAGCGACAATCCGGTCAGACTCGAAATCTGCGAACCCTCCACCGCATCGCCCGCGCGTCGTTGCAGACTTCGCCGCAACAACATCAGGCCGGCAGCCAGCCAGGAAAAGCCCGCCAGAAAAAATCCGACAATCTTCCATGACATGCCGCCAAACGCTTCTTTCTCCGGCAGCAGACCGGTGATGATCGCGGCAGGCAGGGCGATCGCGGCGATCAATGCCAGCAGCAGACTCAGCCCCATGAGCCTGTGCCAAATAGGGTGGCGACTGGCGGGCAGGCCATCCGAAGTCAGCCCCGCCAATAATTCACGCGGTCCGCGCTGCGAACTTTTCCGCACGGCGTTCCAGATGACAATCGTCGCCAGTAACAGTGAAATTCCAGCGGCTGTTGCGAGGCGAACAGGCTGCAGGTCCAGTTTCAGAAACTGCGTTCCAATCGCTCCGATCCACCACGTCGTCAGTCCATAAATCATCGCCTTAGCAAAATACACTGCCGCGATGACTCCCACGATGCTTCCGCAGAAAGCCACAGCGACACCTTCACACACGAAAAATCGTCGCGCGCGGCGGGCTGGAAAACCGACAGCCTCCATCAATCCGATCTGAGCCACACGTTGCTGGACGCTCAACTGAAACATCAAAGCAGCCAGCAGGATGGCAGACAGAATCAGAAAGAAGCTGAATCCCAGAAACAAATACGTGAAGTTGTTCGCACCGACGGCTGCCTGCAATCCTTCTGCGCGGACCGGTCGAAATCCAAGGCCCAGTTTTCCTGGTTCCACCAGCGGCTGCATTTCCAAAGCGAGTCGGTCGCTGAGTAATGTCAGTCGATCCGCAGGAAGTGCAACACCCGGCGACGCCACACGAATGGACGTGTAGCGACCGAAACGACTGGCCCAGAATTTCTCCGCCGTCGCCAGCGACACAAACGCTTTCGGTGTTGCCTTATGATCTTCCCACCAGGAATC
>JAYTAK010001206.1:0-6098 GCA_043737515.1 Candidatus Kuenenia sp.
GGCCAGGACTGAGGGACGTGTTGATTTAATCGTAGGGTGCGTGAAGCGGAGCGCAACGCACCATTTGGGGAAAGCGTGAGAAACTGGTGTGTTTCGCTAACGCTGCACACACCCTACATGAATCACTGAAGCAACAGACCGCTAGCCGCGGGTTGTGCATTCGGTCAGCACCGGCGGCTAGCGCCTTGCCGCTCACAAAACCTCAAATCTGACCGCGCGGAGCATAGATCAGACCGGCCTACAGAATTGACGGGTCCTGGAAAGGGCCATTTCTGATCATTCACACCTCTGGTGGTTTTAGATCGCCCGCTGACACTCACACACCGCAGCTTTTGTGTTCCTTGAGACGCTTGCGCTCCGAATTCATCACAGAACACCATCTGTCAACCTGCATGGCAACTGAAATGCTGTACCTGAAATCCGGTCACGGCAGTTACAACTGGAAGAACTCATAATCCCCGACGCTCATCGTTCCCGATCGATCGAAAGCGCGAATCCTTGCCATGTATCTGCGGGCGGACACTAACGGTACTACAGGAACGAATTCCGTGTCAGTCAGGTTTTCTTCGGTGAATTCGAAGACTCCAGAGCTGCCCACCTCAAGTTCATACCGGACTGCGTCTTTCACGGTACTCCAACGAAAAGTCTGACGAGTTTCGTACTTTGACGGAAGGGTGCCGTTGGTCGGTGCGATGCAGTCCTGCTGAAGATGAAATTTTCGGAGTTGACGTACCCGGATGACATTGATGCGAATATGGCCCATGTGCAGCGGTTGCTCGGCGGGAAGGCTGAATTGTACAGCATCTGGTTCAGCATACATGTTTTGCCCATCGGCAACGCAGATGGTACAGTCCGCAATGGCCTTCAGTTGATATGAACCGAATGGCACAAGTTTTCCTCAACCGGCTCAACAAGATCGCCAAATACAGCCGACAGGGCGGCTGCTTCTGGCTGACGGCGTATGACGGTGAAGAGGTTGTCGCGACCGCGGCGGTATTTCGTCCACGAGTCATTCTGCTAAGTGATTCCGAGCCATCAAACAGGACAAAATCCATTGGCGATCTCACCAGTCCCGCTGTCGACAACGGCAAAAAAGAACATTGAAGCAATCGCTCAGGTTGAGCAGCAACTTCACGGTCGACGTTCGAGAGTGGAAAAGTTCGGAGACGGCATCGCGACGTTCTTCGGAAGCCTGTGGTTCATCGGCGCTCACACGGTGTTTCTTGTCATCTGGATCGTGCTGAACATCGGTCTGCTGCGAGACGTCACCGCCTTTGACCCATATCCGTTCCCGTTCCTTGGCTTAATCATCGGGATTGAGTTCATCTTCCTCACCACGTTTGTCCTGATGAATCAGAACCTGCAATCCAGACGCCAGGAGAAGTGGGGCCATTTGACACTTCAGGTCTGTCTGCTGGCCGAGCAGGAAGTGACCAAGAACATGCAGATGCTTCAGCAGATTTGCCAGCACTTGAAGCTGAAAAACCTCGGGACCGACGAGGAGTTACAGGACCTGACGCAAACGACGCACGTCACAACCCTGGTGGAGGAGATCGAAAAGGCGCGAGAAGTCGGCGAAGAATTGATCGAGCACCTGGACAAACTTCAGGATGATATCAGTCATACGCACGACGAGCCGCACTGAATTGAACCAGAAGATCGCGGCGAACGTGGAAGGGTCAGGCGGGTTGCCTCATCGCAATTCAATGGGCATCACGCAGGCGGACGGTGCGGAGAAACAATCTTCTCCACGGTCACGGCCTCGGCACCAGGTATAGGTTCGACATGCGCGTGGTTCATGTCAGAGTAAACCTGTGTGAATTTCGCTCCGAAAAGCAGTACCTGAGCGGAGTAGTAAATCCAGAGCAGGGCAATGACAAGGGAACTTGCTGCTCCGTACGTGGACGTCAGGTTGATCCTGATCAAGTACTGACCGAACAGGTATTTGCCCAGGTTAAAAAGTAACGCCGTAATGATGGCACCGGTCAGAACGTCGCGCCACGCCAACCGCACGTCGGGCAGTATCTTAAAGATCATCGCGACCAGAATGGTCAGCACACAATACGAGACAAAGAAACGGACCACTTGCCAGAGGCTTTCCTGAGTCGGCGACATTCCTTGCGACATCGCATCGACGGCTGACAGACCTTCACTGAAAATCAGTGCCGCCAGAAGCAGCAACCCAATGCTCACGATCAGAGCGAACGAGAGCAAGCGATCTTTGAAGACGTTTCGGATTCCACGACCGGGTTTTCTGCGGACTCCCCAGATCGCATTCAACGAACTTTGCAATTCCACGAAGGTCCCGGTTGCTGTGATCAGCAGTGTCGATAAGGCCAGCATCGCAGCCCATGGGCTACGGTTCTCCTGATGCGCCACACTGACGAGCGACTGAATGGCGTCGCTGCCCTGGAGACCGACGGCACCGGATACCTGACCGAACAATTCTCGCCGCGCAGCGTCTTCACCGAACCAAAACCCGGAAATCGCGAGCACAATAACGAACAGCGGTGGGATTGAGAACAATGCATAAAAGCACAATGCCGCTCCAAGGCGATGAATATCATGTTCCACCCATTCACTTGCCGTCTTCCTGATCACAAAGAAGGTTGAATGCATGATTCGCCGCATGTTAATTCAATGTCCTGCAGAAACGAGTGCCGGACGCTGTTGAGAAGCTGAAGGGCCGGTCGCAGGCACTGAATCTCTGTTCAATAATGGCAAGCGAGACGCCAGAAGTTGCGTTGTTTCTGCCAGCGATGTTGTGACAAAAGTTGCCCCGGCTTGTTCGAGTTGCTCACGTTCAAGTTTTAGGTTGCGTTTCTGCCCCCACCGGCCCACCACGATCTGCAACTGCGACGAGCTTTCGCGGAGTCGTTTGCACAGGTAGCGTGCATGCGCCAGACCGCGTGGCGGGAGCGCGGCAATGCACAGAATTGCTGGTGGGTCCAGCGCGATACGAGCCACCAGTTCTGAGGTCAGTGTTTCGACTGCCGTCTGCTCGATATCCCATTGGATTGAACCAAGCGATTGTCGCAGCATTGTCAGCGCCACCGAATCTGATGCGTCTGCTGCCGGACAAATCAGCATCTTAACGCGCTTGACCTCAACAGGAGCCGGGGCATCGACCTCCGCCAGCGCCAGTTCCAGCTCATCTTCTTTCCGTTGGGCAATTGTCTGAAGCAGCTTCTCTGTGTGGCCAAGAGACATCTGAACTCCATCCAGCACTAACTTGTGATCCTCTTCAGACAGTTGGTTCCGCAGGAAATCGCGCTTTGCGAAACTCAGGGTTGGGATCAGCATTTCATCGAACACCTGCTCAGTCGGTGCGTCTTTCAGTCGCAGCAGAATGAGTCTGGTGGCTTCCTGTTCATCACGCAGCATGAATCGCTGGTAGATTCCCATATCAGAACGCAGCGCGGGTTCACACCCGAGCAGCAAATTCAGGAACGCCAGTTGCGGCATGTTTTTGCCGAGCACCATGAGACAAACGGCGATCGGAGCTGACATAACCAGTCCGATCGGCCCCCACAGGAAACCCCAAAAAGCCGCTGAAATAATGAGGGCGGTGGAGGACACGCCAGTGCTGCGGCCAAACACCAGAGGTTCGAGGATGTTATTGCTCACAAGTTCCAGAACCAGCACGAAGCCGAACACGGCCATTGGCTGAAACCAACCCTGTGAGGTCGCCAGTGCAATTCCAATCGGGCCGATGGCCCCAATCCACGGCCCGATGTACGGAATGAATCGAAGGGTTCCGGCAAGGAAGCCCCAAAGGAATGCATAGGGCACCTGCAATGCATACAGGCCAATCCCAAACATGACAGCGAAGCCACCGTTCAGCATGGCCACCATCACGAGATAGCGGCTGATGCGTTCCGTCACGTCCTCCAGCGCTTTGCTGGTGACCGCGACTTTTGCTCGTCCGGCGAGGACCACGACGCGATCTCGCAGGTCGTCGCGACCGATGAGAAACACGACCAGGAGAATCAGCGAAAACGCGAGTGTTGCCAGAACTTCAAATGCAGAACCGAGATAGCCCGTCAGCCACAGCCACGGTGTCGATTCTGTTCGAACGATGACCGGTCCTGAAGCAACCGCCTTCTCAAGCAGATTCAGATCTTTGAATTCACCTTCGGGAGTGGGTACTTCTGCAGATGGCAATATCGTTGCTTCGCTGATTTCCTCAGCCATCTTTTCAAACTCTGCCGCCATGGGGCTGGAACTAAACTGCCGCAGAGTCTTCACCCTACCCTTGATGTTCGCCGTATTCTGAGGTAATTCGGCGACAAGAATTGTGACTTGTCTCGCGACCAGAGCACCGATCAAAAGCATCGCCAGGCCAGCCGCAGAAACGCCGAGCATGACGGCTGGCATCCTTCCAAGCCCGCGTTGCTGAAGTTTCTTGACGACAGGGTTCAGCAGAAAAGTGAGCAGGATCGCCAGAGCGATCGGAACGAGCACCGGCCTTCCCCATTGCAGCGCAATCACAATAATCAGGCTGACCACCGTTCCGGAGAGAATAATGATTGCGTTCTGCCATGAGGGAACGATCCGCGTTTTTGACATAGGTGACTCTCTGTTTCACGTCTTGTGGTGAATCTTGCCCGCCATGCTGGTCAAATCGATGACAGAATTCAGAATGTTGTCCGAAACCAGTTGCTTTTCGCCAGCAACTTGTCTGATCGTTTTTCCGGTTTGCCATGATTCGCGAGCGATCTCTGCAGCCTTCTGGTATCCGATGACCGGCACCAACGCCGTCACCGACATCAGACTCGATTCAACCAGCATTCGGCATCGTTCACGGTTCGCCAAGATTCCATTGACGTTGTCGGGCCTGTCCGCCATGGCAGGGCCATGGGAAATACATTTGTCGTCGAACGTGCGACACGCTGCCGCAAGAATCGAGATGGACTGAAGAATGTTATGCGCCATGAGGGGCATCATGGCATTCAGGTCCAGTTGCCCCAGCAATCCGCCCAACGTCACTGCCGCATCATTGCCAATCACTTGCGCGCAGACCTGAATCATCATCTCGGGCATCACCGGATTCACTTTTCCAGGCATGAGAGAACTGCCGGGCTGCAATTCAGGGAGAAAGATTTCCCCAAGTCCGGTTCGAGGTCCCGATGCGAGCAGCCGGATGTCGCCGGCAATTTTGATCAGACTCACAGCCAGCGATTTGAGAGTTCCTGAGACCGCAACCAGGGCATCGCGCGATCCAATCGCTTCAAACAGATTGTCTGCAGTTCGCACTTCCGGATTTGCGGTTCTTGCCAGCACATTGATTATCCGAACCGCATAGTCAGGATGTGCATTCAAGCCGGTGCCCAGTGCGGTGCCGCCGATCGGGAGTTCCAGGAGTTGCGTACGAGCCGACTTGATTCTGGCGATGCCATGACGCAGCTGCGAAGCCCAGCCTGAGAATTCCTGTCCCAGCAGCATGGGAACGGCGTCCTGCAGATGAGTCCGACCGGCTTTCAATACGTCATGGAATTCCCTTGCCTTCGATTCCAGTCCCACGGCAAGCTTCTCAATCGCTGGCAACAGTTCACGATCGATTCCGGCCAGCGCGGCAAGGTGAATCGCCGTCGGGATCACGTCATTGGAAGACTGGCATCGATTTACATCCTCAATCGGGCGAATCGGTCTGACATCTCCCTTCGTGCCACCGATCAGTTCGTTAGCCCGACTGGCAATCACTTCGTTGGCATTCATGTTGGTGGACGTGCCGGAGCCGGTTTGAAAAATATCCAGCACGAATTCTCCGTCCCACTGCCCGGCTGCGACTTCATTAGCCGCCGTATGGATTGCCTCGGCAACTTCGCTCGTGAGCAACTTCAGGTCTCCGTTAACCTCGGCAGCAGCCGCTTTGACCAACCCCAGCGATCGAATAAACTGTCGAGGAAATCGCAGTCCGGAAATTTGAAAGTTATCCAGGGCTCGCTGCGTCTGAGCGCCGTAATGTACCTCTGCCGGGACACAGACTTCGCCCATCGTGTCGGAGACTTTTCTGAAATTCGCCATGAGTTACCTCCGCAGTCTGACATCGACTCAATTGGCGTATCAGGAAGTGCCATGCATCGTTGAGTCGCGGT
>JAYTAK010001207.1:0-6096 GCA_043737515.1 Candidatus Kuenenia sp.
CTTCCATACTGATGCAGCCGTCGGTAATACTCACACCATACTTCAACACAGACGGATCGTCACCCAGTGATTGCGCGCCTTCGACGAGGTTACTTTCCAGCATCAGGCCCACAATGGATTCGTTGCCCTCGGCCCGCTGTTTAATCACACCGTTCCACACAATCGGCTGACGACGATAATCTTTACTGGAGTTCGCATGGCTGCAGTCTACCACCAGGCGCGGCGGCAATTTTGATTCGCTCAACAGGCGACTGGCTTCGGCAATATTTTCGGCATCGTAGTTCGGCCCGTTTCGGCCTCCGCGCAGAATCAGGTGCCCCAGTTCGTTCCCGCGTGTGCTCATCACACAGGTTTTGCCGTCATGATCAATTCCCAGAAACTGATGCCGCGCACGTGCCGCCTTCATGGCGTTGATCGCAACTTCCAGACTGCCTTCGGTGCTGTTCTTGAATCCGACCGGCATCGACAGGCCGCTCGCCATCTGCCGATGCGTCGGTGATTCCGTCGTTCGCGCTCCGATGGACGCCAGCGTAATCAAATCCGCGATGTACTGCGGCGTGATGGGTTCCAGCATTTCAGTCGCCGCTGGCAGACCGACTTTGTTGATATCCAGCAAAATCTGACGAGCCTTTCGCAGACCTGTCGCGATATCAAACGTATCGTTCATGTGCGGATCGTTGATCAGACCCTTCCAGCCCACCGTCGTGCGGGGCTTTTCGAAATAAACCCGCATCACTACAAAGATCCGGTCTCTCACCTCGTCGGCAACGGTTTTCAGCTTGCGGGCGTATTCCAGCGCCATCGCGGTGTGATGGATTGAGCAGGGTCCAACAATCGCGATCACGCGTTTGTCGTTTCCACTGAGAATGTCTTCGACGATCATTCGAGACTGACTGACGTGATCTTCGACACCAGAGGAAACAGGGAACTCCCGTTTCAATTCTGCCGGGGAAATCAGCGGTGTCGTGCCGATGATGTTGGCGTCCTGAAGCGGACGAGTGGATTTTGCTGAGGTGGTTGCATTCATGGTCGTGTGGCCCGGAGGCTGGTGTTCTCTGCGATGTGTGGAATGTGCAGAGGAAGTATTGGGGAACGGCGGACTGCATTCAATTGCACACTGGCTCAGAAGCGAATTCAGCGGCATTTCGTTACAGAATTTTCACTTTCAGTAGTTTGAATCTTCTGCATTCGGTCCCTAAACCTACTCGTGGGGTTGGTGATGCAGACCCTCAACAATCCTTCCGATGGCCTGAGTTGCCACACGCGATCGACGGGACGCCTCGCTAGCCCTTAAACAAGCGACCTTTGGAGTGCGGTGACTCGTCACCGCTTTCTTTTTCAGTTAATTTGGCTTTGGGAAAGACGTTCGTTTGTTCTGCCGACTTCACCTGAAATTGAATTGAATTACTTGCTGTTTTCCCACGTTGAGTGACAAAAATGCCGTGTTGGAAAGGCAAAGCGGCAACAAGTCGCCGCACTCCAAATGATTGTCGCTTGTTTCGCCCGCATCCCAACGTAGCCACGCTCGCCAGAGCGTGGGTTTCCTCTGGATCGCCCACGTTCTGGCGAACGTGGCCACAAAGTTGCTCGCACGGTCCGCCACTGCAGTAAAGTGGCACGCCAAATTCTTCTCAGAAAAATATCACTCTAAACGTTTGCTGAGCAGCCCCGTCGGCGGACATCTGTCGCTTCGCGGAAATCTTTTCAGTAAAACCACACTGCCAGCGTCTGCTAAGCCGAGGCCCTCACTTCTGCTGCAGCATGTCGGGAGTCACGACGCAGCGGAAGCCGGTGTGGAAGGCGCCGGTGTCTTCTTCGCCTTTCATGCGGGCACTCACGCGATAGCCAACGCAGTATTGGTCGCTGCACATGAATGAGCCCCCGCGCTGCACACGCTTGATGATGCCGGGCTCCTGCGGGTCGTAACTGGATTCGGGGCCGGGGGGATTTTGAGACGGGCTGACGGCGTAGTATTCCGGTTGATAGTAGTCGGCACACCATTCCCAAACGTTGCCGGTGATCTCGTACAGACCAAAATCGTTTGCCGGAAAACTTTTCACCGGGGCCGTGCGCGTGAAACCATCTTCGCCGGTGTCCTGGATCGGAAACTCACCCTGCCAGATATTGTGCGGCCATTTTCCGTCGGGGTTCAGGTCGTCGCCCCACGGATAAACGGCACGGCTGCGATTACCTCGAGCGGCGAATTCCCACTGGGCTTCTGTCGGTAGCTTTTTGCCAGCCCAGTCGCACCAGGCTTTAGCATCCAGCCAGCTCACATGGACAACCGGATGTTCCATGCGACCTTCGATCGTGGACTCCGCGCCTTCCGGATGCATCCAGTTGGCACCCGGAACATACTGCCACCAACTGTACGCTCCTTTTTGCGGATCGATGTCGTCGCGACTGGAAAGCTGCAGGCTGCAGATCGATCCCGGCTTGTTGAGTTCCGGTGGAATCTGGATGTTCGCCAGTTCAGAATCAGGCTGAATGCTCCGCAGTTCCGGTGCTCGTTCGGCCGTCGTCAGATATCCGGTGAAATCCACGAATTCCTTGAACTGTCGATTTGTGACCTCGGTCCTGTCCATCCAGAATCCATCCAGCGCGACAACGTGCGGCGGAAATTCGTCCGGCACAGTGTTCGATGCTCCCATTTCAAATCGTCCACCTGGAATCCACTGCATGTGGGCGACGCGCGGATCGTCGGTCGCGGGAGCAGGCTGTGCAGAAATGGCGATGACCGATGTCGCTGAGTCTGCTGGATCTGGAAACGGCTCAGTTACCGGCTCGGCAGACTTCTGCTCATCATGCACCACGTCGCGCGGCGATTCAGGATCTGCCGTCGTGGAAATGGCAAGCACCAGCACAACGGCAGCGGTCAGAAAGGCGAAGACCGCGAAGACGACTTTGAGCATGGAACTGAACTTATGATGGAAGCATGTGCTGACGCACGATGGGCAGCAATTGGTCATGAAGCAGGCCGTTCGAGGCCAGCAGCGTTGTTTTTTTGATCGGCGGACTCTGCCCGTCGCAGGTTGTCACGATGCCGCCCGCTTCTTCGACGAGTAACTGCCCGGCGGCAAAGTCCCAGGGCGAAAGTTGATACTCGAAGAACGCGCCGTACAAACCAGATGCCACATGCGCCAGGTCCAGCGACGCGGTGCCGAACCGCCGCACGCCGTGAATCTGCTGACGGAAACAATCACCTACCGCGGCCAGCGTCGCTTCCATCATCGCCCCGCGATCATAGGCGAAACCGATCCCGAGCAGCACTTCGTTGAGATTCTGCTGCGTTCCCACATGAATCGGTTTCCCGTTGTGCGTCGCCCCGTGACCGCGTCGAGCCACATACAAGTCATCCCGAATCGGATTCAGAATCACGCCGCACTCAGGCTTGCCATGATGCAGATAAGCGATCGACACGGCAAAGTGCGGAATGTGATGCGCGAAGTTTGTCGTTCCATCCAGCGGATCAACCACCCACAGATGCTCCGCATTGATGTCGCCGGCGTTTTCTTCTTCACCCAGAATTGCGTGATCCGGAAAGGCTTCGCGAATGACGGCTGCGATGCGGCGTTCGGCTGCGACATCCGCATCCGTCACCAGATCGGCCACTCCTTTCAGGCGAATGGAGAATCCCTCGTTGAAAAAGCGTGAAAGGATACTGCCGGCTTCACGGGCAGCACACATTGCCACATCAAACGTGTTCAGCATTTGGTTCTCTTGAGCGGGTCGGCGCTGGCCGCCGGTCTGATGATTGAATCCGGATTTTTACGTGGGATAAGCTTCCAGCTTGTCAAATCTGTCAACAAGCATGAAGTTGTCATTTCTCGATGACAAGCTGGAAGCTTATCCCACGTTAGGTCAAAAGCTCGCCGCGTTGCGCAGACTATTACGGCGCCTGTGCCACGCTTGGCTTTCCGGAAATATTGTCCAGCATCTTCTTCAGATCAATTTTCACATACGGCATTTCGGCGGCTGGCTTGTTGTGGCTGGCATTGGCGACGTACAGCACACCGTCGGCCGGAATGAACAGCACGTTGTGCAGATTGGAACTCATCGCCACGGGACGACTCATCAACCACTGGCCGACGTCACTGTCGATCTGGCCGTGCTTGTCGGTCACGCGACGTCGCAGTTCTTCCAGACGACTGCCCGCCGATAATACAATGGCGTCCTTAATGCCTTCACCCAGTCGTTCGTGAGTCTGACCAGGTTGAATGAATTCAATCGATTCCGGCGTGGCCGCGACACCCACGGCTTCGTTGGTCTTGCCGTCGGCGAAGACGTAATAGTACTCACACGTGCGCGGACTGTTCGTCCAGAGATCCTGAACTTCCTGCAGCGTATCGCATTCTTCCATCGCGCGGCGCATCAGAGTTGCCATCGGTGCTCCGTCCCATTGTCCTTCGCCGCGGCCACCCATTTCGCCAAGGGAGATGCCTTCCGCATTCATGCCGCTCACGCTGCCGATGAAACCAGCATAGCCCACGTTGGCGAACGGAATCTGTCCTTCCGCGCGCACGATAAACGTCGTCGCGGAATCCTGCAGTCCGATTGTTGTCATGTAATCCAGCACGCGTCCGTGGTACAGCTTGCCGTCCTTGGTGGCTGTGCCGAAGACGGCGAAGCCCGAACAATGGAAGAGTTCAGGAAACACATTCAGGACCTGCACAATTTCCGGCTCCATGCCGAGAGACACCGCCAGAGCCTGCGTCTCCTGTTTATGGCGTTCCGGAATATGCGGTGACAATCGAGCATACGCGGCTTCCAGATCGTGTCGGAACCAGCGACCTGTGCGAACCGTGTTGGCCATGCCGAAACTGTAGAGTACCGATTCAATGCAGCGCCGTGATTCTTCCGGCAGCAGTTTTCCATGAGCCGTGCCAATCTCTTCCGGAGTTCCCCACAACGTCGCGACGCGCTGGCCATCGATCCATGTCAGACTGCCGTTCGCGGTCGAACGCGGTGACTGCGATGGTTTCGTCAGGACATCGCCAGGCTGCAGCACTTCAGTCGCGCGACGAACGCCGCAAAGCAGAGTTCGTTCCAGTTCGCCACGCGGCAGTTCGGTTACTTTCAATCCGGGCCATTCTTCGGCGGACGGAGCAGCACCGACTTCCGCTTTCGTATCGAGCGATACGTGTACGTCATTCGCGCTGACACTGATGCTTTGTTCTTTTGGGCAGGTGACAGTGGCGTCGCCGGATTTCCAGCAGCCCTTACTCGGGTCATGAACGAATTTGGCAGTGGCCAGCAGACCACGGAGAGTTGCTTCGATGTCGCCGGCTGCGAGCAGATTCAGGCCGAAGGTCACTGTCCCCAGACTGGAGCTTTTTGAAATCAGCCGATCCGCGATCGCCATCGGTTTCAAACTGTCAGCCGCATCGACGGAACCACGTCCGATAAAGACAGTGCCATGCTTGGGCAGTGCCATTGCGGTGACATCAGCACGACGACGGATTTCGACTGCATAGTCCGCGTGCGTCAACGCAAGGTCAAAAGATTCGTCGTCGTAACGCACCATCCGCACATCGATGGGTTGAGTGCTGCCATCGATCGGGACGGTTACATGGCCAGTGACTTCGAACTGCGGCATCCGACCAGACAGGGCCGACGCCAGCGGAGTCAGCGCGCTGGCCAGATCCATTGGCTGATCAGCCAATGCCAATCCCGGCTTGAGGCAGGTCAGAATGGCAAACGCCAGTGTCAGAACACAATGCTTCATGGAATGACCGAATCGCATCGCAGTGGGCTCACAGTCAGTTGTTCAGGAAAACAAGGCAACGCAGGGGAACAATTCTAGGTCTTCGGCGACGGAATTCCTACGTCGAGATCAGCAAATCTTTGTTGCCGTCGCGAAAGAGCACGTCGCTGGCCAGAATAATTGCGGTTCCGAGGTATTCTGCGATTCATTCGGATAGCCGATCCGGCAAACGCATTGTACCGGCAAGCTGACGCATGCCGCTCGCCGTATGTCAACAGGCTTCCGTTGTGGCCAGATCTGCTATGCTGTACCCGAAAAACACTTCTTGTTCTTTACGCGGCCAGAAATGAGGCAGCGGCGAGCGGCTGGGCGTCAGCCCTCCGTGTGTTGGT
>JAYTAK010001208.1:0-6093 GCA_043737515.1 Candidatus Kuenenia sp.
CGGCGAGTGGAGCGGCGTGAGCCCTCCGGTATCTTGTTTTTGTACCGGCAAGCTGACGCATGCCGCTCACCAATTGTCTCACTCAGGGCCGCACGGAGTTTATGCCACCTCTTCGACGATGGGTTGCGGGCGAAGCCCGCGCCAAGACTACTGCATTTACACCACCACGCCAAAACGATAGGATCTTCGTCATGCTCACGCGACTTTATTGTGACAACTACAAGTGTTTGGTGAACTTCGAGTTTCAGCCTTTAGCGACGCAGTTGCTGATGGGCCGCAATGGAGCGGGCAAGTCCACGGTCTTCGAGGTTCTCGAACTGATCCGCGACTTTGCGGCACGCGGCGAAACGTGTGAAGGTCGCCTGGTCGGCCCAACTCGAACGCGCTGGCAAAACTTGCCGGACCAGCGGTTCGAATTGGACGTTCGTGGCCCGTCGGGCATGTATACTTATGAATTGGTACTAGACGAGTTGGGTCGCCCTCTGACCCCGCGCGTCAAGAAGGAACGTTTGTTACTGGACGGGAAGCCGCTGTACCTCTTTGAGAACGGTATTGTGCATCTGCACAACGACCGTTTCGAAGATCGGTCGCAGTTCGAGGTATCACCGAGACGGTCGTTCCTCGCCGAAATCGAGTCGCGGCCGGACAATACCAAACTCATGTGGTTCAAGTCGTGGCTGAGCAAGTTGCTCTGCGTACAAGTCGATCCAAAGCGGATGCAATCCAGGGCTGAAAAGGAAGCGATCTATCCTTCGCACGATCTCTCGAACTTCGCGGAATGGTATCGTCATCTTCGTCAGGACAACAGCGCAGCAACTGATGAGCTGCGATCATCGCTTCAGAATGTGATTGAGGGATTCGAAGGTTTGGATCTCAAGGGACCTCCGAGCGACACGAAGGTGCTTCAGGTCACTATACGCACAGGAAGTGAAGGGCGAACGAAGCCTGAGCCGTACGGATTCGATGAACTTTCCGACGGGCAGCGGGCTCTCGTGGGTCTATACACTTTGCTTCATTGTGCCCTCACGGATAATTCGATGCTGTGCATCGACGAGCCGGATAATTTCGTCGCCCTCCGCGAGATTCAACCATGGTTGTCGAGTCTCCTGGATCGTGCTCAGGAGAATGGCTCGCAGATTTTGTTAGTTTCACATCACCCGGAGCTTTTGAACCAACTCGCCACACGCAACGGTATCATCATTGAACGCGCCGATGCAGGGCCGACGCGTGTTCGTCCGTTTGCTCCGCCCAACGATTCGACGCTCACTCCCGCAGAGATCATTGCCCGAGGGTGGGAAAATGCCTGAACACCCAAGTGCGATCGTGATCCTGGCTGAAGATCAGGAGCACCAAAACCTGGTGTGGCATTACCTCAAGAACTGTCCGCAGTACAGGAGGAAGATGAGAGACGTGCGCAAGGTCGCTCTGCCAGGCAGTCAAGGATGCGGCTCGCAGTATGTGCGGGAACAGTTTCCAAAGGAAGTTGCTGAATGCAGAAAACGGCATTTGAAGCCACTCCTCATTGTGATCACCGATGCGGATAATCTAAGCGCCGTGGAGCGTGAGCAGACTTTGCACAAAGAACTGGCTGAGAATAATCACAATGCCGTCAATGCAGCAGAGCCGATCGTTATCCTCGTCCCAAAGTGGCAGGTTGAAACCTGGATCAAGTGTCTGGTTGGACAGACCGTGCTGGAGTCCGATAAGAATTCCGATCGACCGGCAGTTACGACTCAAGATATTGTCAACGCTTCGCGTACGCTGCATGAGTGGGCCAGGCCCAATGCACAGGTAGGTCATTCGTGTGTGAACTCGTTGAATGCTGCGTTGCCGCGATGGCTGAGAATCGGCTGACGTCGGAACGCGAAGTCCGAGTTCACTCCCGATTTCAACGGATCAACCATGGCTGAAACTCTCTTCACCGATGTCAGGATTCTCGACTGCACCGGGACTCAAAGAACTGAAGAAACGCGGCATTCGCATTCTGGGCGGCGGCGACTACGGCTTCTTCGTGACGCCCCACGGTGAGAACGCCCGTGACCTTGATCACCTCATCCGCTACTGCGACTTCACACCAATGGAAGCGCTGCTCTCTATGACCAAACACGGTGGAGCTGCAATGGACTTACCCGACGAACTGGGACAGATTCAGCCAGGCTTCCTCGCCGATCTCCTGCTGCTCGCAGGCGACCCGCTCGCCGATCCGAAAGTACTGCTCGACCGAACCAAACTGCTCGCCGTCATGAAGAACGGCCAGTTCCACCGGCGATCTGCTGACAACAATTTACGACACGTACGACAAAAACCAACGTAGACGTCACTCTCTGAGTGACGGAGCCCTAAAACGCCAGCGTCTCGGGGGTCCGTTTCATCACTTAGAGAGTGATGGCTGTTTTTGTCACACATGCCACTTATTCTTCGCGCGGTCACCAACTCGTTTAACGGCAAGCCGCAGGCGACAGCGTCCTCAACACGTCGCTGACGTCTGCGGCTGGCCGTTCAACGATAAACATCTCATCCATATCCGTGTTGAGCATAAGGTAGATGAACTCACAGACTTGCCACGCAGTGGACACTCAATAAATTAAATACACATCATTTTTGATTTACACCAATAAATGCGTTTACACTGAATGCCGCTCAGCGTATATTGACGTCAAATATGGTGTAAATCAAAAAAGGTGTCTGAAAAATGAATCCAAAAGGCGAAATCGCCGACTTCTACACGGGAGCACCCGTCGCGCCGGCGGACTTGCAGTTCCGCCAGCCATTCATCGATCAGATTTGGGAGAAACTGAAGACGGAACATGTCCTGGTTACGGCACCCCGACGCACGGGTAAGACCAGCGTCATGAACCATCTGCTGGATCGTCCGGAACAAGGCTTTATCACTGTCTACCAGAACGTTCAGGATCTCAAGCACCCTGCTGATCTCTTCCAGACGATTCTGGACAATTTTCACGAGAAGCATCCGCAGTTTCTGAAGCAGTTGACCGCGCGTGGATGGAAGTTGATTACGGATTCATGGGAGCGAGTTTCAAAGCGTGTCGAAGAGGTGGACGCAGGAGGTTTCAAGATTGCCTTGCGTGAGAGCGACCCGAACTGGCACGGGAATTGGAAACAACATGCCGAAGACCTGCTGAATCAAATCCGCAAAACAGGGAAGCCGGTCCTGATCATCGTCGATGAACTTCCTGACATGCTCCTGAACATGAAAGCAGAGAATGTCGGTGAGGCGCGCGACTTCATGGCGTGGTTTCGCAAGCAGCGGGAGGTACCAACCCCGAGCAACGATTGTGTGCGCTGGTTGCTGGGCGGATCTATCAATCTGGCGGGCACACTGGATGATCTCGGCGGCATCGACCTCATCAACAACATTTCGATGGAGGAACTGCCTGTCCTGACTTCTGTCGAAGTTCGTTCCTTTGTCAGCGAAATGCTTGGCCAGCGTCAAGTGCCGATTCACGTCGATGTTCCGCAGCGAGTTGACGAACGACTGGGACGTCCCATCCCGCTGTTTCTCCAGATGGTGACACAGGATCTGTATCGCTTGTGGAAAAAAGAACAGCGAACTCTGGTTGTTGCGGACGTGGATGCGGTCTTCCGAAATCTCATTGTCAGCATGGCGGCGCAGGACAAACTGCAGCACTACTACTCACGGATTGAACGATACTATCGTGAACCAAGGCGAGCAGCGGCGTATCAGATTCTGAGCTTGATCAGTCAAAGCGGTCCGACGGGACTGACTCGGCGCGCGTTGAAGGCCGAGTTCGAAAAGACGCTCGACGCAGCCGCTGTCGTCCTGCCAAAGCATGAGCGTGACAATGAATTCAATAAGCTCATTCGAGACCTCGAAAACGACTTTTACCTCGGCGAGATCAAGAAAGATCGGTACGACTTCGCCAGCGGACTGATGAAAGCCTGGTGGGGGAAGTATTATGCCTGAAAAAACACGTTCAGTAGACAACGATGCGACGAACAAACCAGCCATGTCGAAGCCCAATACGATTTCCTATCTCGGTCTCTATCGATCAGGAATGTCGACTCCGGAACATCGGCAGCATATCACCGTCGCACGGCAGCCGATGCTGCAGGATGCGATCGACCATCTGCGGCGATCGATGGGCCGGAAGTCGAAACACCATTTCATGTTCATTGGTCCGCGCGGCAGTGGCAAAACACATCTCCTTTCGCTGATTGAAGACCAGGTCGCTGCCCAGGCGGATTTGGCCGCTCACTTCGTGGTCGCCCGGTTTCCCGAGGAATCCAACCGGACGCTGTCGTTCGCCGACTTTCTGCTGGGACTGGCGGAAATCCTGCGACACCAGTTACCAGGCGAGCCGCTTTGGGGGCAGCTTCATGACAAACTGGCCACCGAAGCGGACAACACGATTATTGTCGATACTCTGGTCCCTGCATTGCGAAAGCAGAACCGGGAACGCAAGCGAACGATCCTGGTGATGCTCGAAAACGTCAATGAGATGTTCACAAAGCAGATGAGAGACCGGACGGATGTCGGGGCGATGCGAAAGTTCTTCATGGACGACAATGGTTGCCAACTGATTGCGACAGCTCCGATGCACTTCGACGCCATCACCAGCGTCAGCGAGCCGTTTTTCGATTTCTTTGATGCCCAGGTTTTGGATCTGCTGGACAAGGAAGAATCGATCGAGCTGATCCGTCGCAATCTGGAATGGGAACACCGTACCGAAATACTGAAGGACTTTGCCACCCTGCGTCCAAAGTTGATGGCTCTGCACGACATGACCGGCGGCAGTCCTCGCCTGACGCTCATGCTGTATGAATTGATCGTTCACGATTCCGTCGTCGAAGTGCGTCAGCAACTGATGCAATTGCTGGATCGAGTCACGCCGTTCTATCAGGATCGACTGCGAGACATCGCTCCGCTGGAGCGAGCGTTGCTTGAGACGATTGCTCTGATGAGAGACAGCACTCAGCCGAAGACGCCTGCGAACATTGCGGCCAGGATGCGAATTTCTCAGCAGCAGACATCTTCACTGTTGAAGCGAATGACGGAAAGTCGTTACCTGAAGAGCGAACAACATCCGAGCGACAAACGGTCACGACTGTATTCGATCCGCGAAGGTTTTTTTGACATCTGGCTGGCGATGAATCTGTCTCGCAAAGACCGTCATCGACTGCCGGTGCTGGTGGAATGTCTGGCGAAGTTCTATCCGCAGTGGGAAGAACGCGAACAAAAACGCCGGGAATACCGCGGAAAATGGGGCAACGTCAACTCCCGGGCGGGTCTTGATCTGTTGTCGGAAATTGGATCGGTCGAAGAGCAAACGCAGTCCAAGCTGGATCTTGCCCAGCGGCATGGAATGAGTGGAGATGCAAAAACGCGGGCGGGATATTTTCAGGAATTGCGATCACTCCCGCTCGATTCGATGGGAAAATGGATCGTCCGAACAGCAGAAGCATCGGAAGTCACGACCAACTATCTGGACGAGATTCAGGAAATGGTCGAATGCTGGACGCTCCATCGCAGCGGAGACCTTGAAGGATTCATGGCTCGACTGTCAGATCTTGGAGAACAACTGACATTCAGGACTTTCTCCGAGGCCCGAGTCGGCTTCTTACGCGAGCATCTCGCGCTTGTATCGGACCCTGGCGAGCGCATCCGAATGCGTTCCCGAATCGGCACGGTGCTGCACGACATGGCTCGATGGTCTGACTCCGAAGTCGAAAAGCGGGCAGCACTGATGGAAGCCGAGACGCTGGCAGATATTAGTTTAGTTTCACTGAGTTTGAACAACTTGGCGATATTCCTCCAGGCCACGAACCGTCTGGCGGAGGCCGAGCCGCTACTACGCCGTGCGCTGGCCATTGACGAACAGTCTTACGGAGCCGAGCACGCCAGAGTCGCCATCGACCTCAACAACCTGGCGCAGTTGCTTCAGGACACAAACCGTCTGGTGGAGGCCGAGCCGTTGATGCGCCGCGCGCTGGCCATCGACGAGCAGTCCTACGGACCCGAGCACCCCAGAGTAGCCCGCGATCTCAACAACCTGGCTATGTTGCTCAAGGCCACGAACCGTCTGGCAGAGGCAGAGGCGCTGATGCGCCGGG
>JAYTAK010001209.1:0-6087 GCA_043737515.1 Candidatus Kuenenia sp.
GGCGCACCAATAAGTGTCGCCTCGTGGTGGATGCTGCCAGCATCCGAACTGACGCTGGCAGCGTCGGCCACGACAGTTATTTCTGTGCCGGTACTAAACTGTCTGGGATCTTGATTGAGATTTCGCCATTCGTCGAACAGGTGGTCCAACTCCAGCAACGCCCCTCCATTCTGAAGGCGAGCGGTGGCGTATTGCTGGAAACTCTGTAATTCCTGTGATGAGGTGGGCAATGTATTTCTCTCCTTGTGTTCCGCGTCATCTTACCAGCGTTTTCACTGGCAGGTCAATGACCTTCATTTGTCTCACCGCCTGCCGGTGTGGCGAGAGCTTTCATGATACCGAGGTCGGTGTCGTCGCGGAGGAATTTCACTGAACCATCGCACATCAGAAACATGGCTCCATTCCAGCCGGGCGGGCCACCGAAACCGTCGGGTGACCGATTGATCCCGAGTGCCGGATCCCGCACGTTCGCCGGATGCCCCCACGGTTTGAATTGTTTGCCCACCGTTCCCAGGAGAATCGTCGAGGACGTCCCGTCAGTGATCTGGGCGAGCGACATACCACCGTTCTGACCGCCGAGTTTTGCGGCATTTCCTCCGGGACCCTCACTGCCTGTTGACGCATCGACATGGACTGTCCTGACAGGCAAAACATGAACATTCCCGGCCCAGTGACACAGCCCAAATCCTTCGTCATCGAAAACGGCACCTGGCTGGGCGGGATTGAGAAAGCCCGACATCTGGCATTTGTAAATTCGGTCGTTCGGGGGCACTCGCCATCCGCGATTGACGTCCAAGTCTGGCGCTATATAAGAATAATACGGTCCCACGAACATCGCCCAACCATGCAGCAGTTCGCCGTCCTGAGTCATTGTCCCACCGGGAGGGAACGCGCCGTAAGTATCATGGAAATTATGAAACGCGAGTCCCCATTGTCTCACATTGCTGTCTGTTTGCATTTGCAGCGCCTTACTGCGAGCCCATTCGAGCAGACCAAGCTCACGGGCAGCAACGGTTTCCGACGCGGCATCACGCCGACCGGACAGAAGCCAGATGGCCTGATGCGCGCCGCCAACAAATGCAGTGCCTGACGCGAACAGAACCAACAGAGTAGCCGACATCACCAGCGTATTCCGCCATGTCCAGCGGTTCGTTCTGACGGAAGCCTGGTTGTCGGCAGGTCTCATGAACCAATTCGCTGTGAAGTGCAGTCCCACGACAAACATCAGGACGCAGACAGTCCCAAGGATCGCCGATGGCCAGTCCGCCGTCATCTGTGGAATCGATCGGAGCGGAAAGTAAATCCAGCCGAGCAGCAGTTGTTCGATGTTTGTTCCGGGCAACACAACCAGCAGAATTGTGAGAAGAATACCCGCGATGCTGACGATTGCCTTTCGGCCAAAGTGCGATGACGATTCACTCATTGGGTTGTGCCTTCCGATCGCTCCGCGCGACGTTCGGCCAGAGACTGTTTGATTTCGGCAGTTCTCATGGTCCCGATAAAACCATTCGTCAGCAGGACGAGACGCTCATCTCCCTCCGCGTCGGGTTCGAAAACAAATAACCGACCGGTCGATTCAGCCCGGCAATCGGGCACTGCGAGGAACTTCAGACCGGGCCAGCCTGGGACGTCCCACAGAGCTGACTCAATGGACGGCTCATCCGCCCCTGGAAATTTGCCGTCATGCATCGCCGCATACTGCCAGAGCGCGGTGCGCAGCTCTTCGAGACCCCGCTGTCGTGCCTGCCGCTTTGACGTGGTCTCGTCCGGCGGCGCGTTTGTCAAAGCGTAAGTCCAGCCCTGTTTGCGCCAGGCACCCGGAGTCATCAATTCGCGGGCTCCGGAAATCATCGTGAGCACCACCACAAACGCCAGGCCCCACAGCGTCACCAGTGCCAGAGATCGACCGTAACTCAGCACCGGCAACGTGGGAAAATCACGCCGGGCAAGGTTGCAGAGCCCCTTCACCAGCCATCCGCTGAACAGGAACACCGCCACAAAGAATGAAATCGCCTGAATCCGCAAAGCCACCGCGCCAGCCGAAAAAGCGTTGCCGGAACTTGCCCAATCCGGCGAACTCTCGGCCGTCCAGGAACTCGGCAGCAGCGCCGGCATTCCCGCATCCGCCGATACCATCCATAGGCAGATCAGCAACGCGGCAACAAATTGACAGAATGCGGGATGAGCAAGCTCGATCTTCGAAAGCGACATAGTGAAGACTCCTCACGCCAATCCAAGCAGAACCGCGACAATTCCGCCACCGGTAATATGGCAGAGATTAGCACACTCCCTACTGTGGTGAAAACTGTTGCAGGTATTTGCTCAGATGCAGTTTGCGGGCCGTGTTTTCTGAGGTCATATAGCGGATCTTACCAAAGATCGGACGCTCCGGCCCCCAGGCGCGATCGTAGCGTCCGAGAACCCAGAAGATACCGGAATAAGAATTCGGGTCGCGGCCGTCAACCGCAAAACGGTTATTAAGTTCAAGCATGGTGTCGAGCGCGTCACGCGGTGTCTCAGACCATTCCAGGATTTTCTTGCCCCACAGCATCCGCAGATAGTTGTGCATGCGACCTGTGGATGTCAGTTGATACTGAGCGGCGTTCCACAGCCGATCGTGCGTCCGGGCGTTGCGCATCTGGTCGAAAGAATACACGATCGGCCGCGGATCGGACTCGTGGATTCTGAGTGTCGTCTGAGCCCACTCCGGCAGTGATTCGTAGCGATCAAAATCCTGGCGACGTGAACACATGTTGAACCCCAGTTCACGCCACGTCACCAGCTCATCCAGAAACGATTCTGCGTTCTCCGACATTCCCCACCAGCCAACTCGACTGCCGCGCGTCTTCTTCGGATCGGCAAGGTTATCGACCGACCAGTCTTCCTGCGCCGCAAGTTGCTGAAAAACTTCATGCGCGGAAATGTGACCAAAATGCAGGTACGGTGACAGGCCACTGGACGCATCTTCGTCTGGCTGATTTCTGTCTTCAGCATATCGGCTCAACCGCACTTTCAGAAAGCTGTCCAACTGCATTCGAGCGGCGTTCGGGCCACCAGTCATGGCCGCCTCTTTCACAACCTGATCGATCGGAAGACGGTCCAGTGCTCCCGCTTCGCAATTGAGCAGCGACAGATCGGCGGACGGCCAGCGTGCGATCAGTTCCGCGGGTGGCACTTTCAACCGTGGAGTCTGCGGGTTGGCCAGCGGTTCTGTTTCCGGCATCACGGGCAGATACACGCTCAGATTCTTCTGCAGGTAACGACGAAAGGAATATGCTGTGGGGAATTCCGCGTCGGCGACATGCATCGGAAACAGCCCATTGGAATCGACAGCCTCCAGCTTCACGTCAATTCGACGTGCGACAGCGTTGATCATCCGCGGCAGAAAGAAGCACGGAAAGTCGTCCGTGACGATCAAAGTCGCCTGCGATGCAAGCCATTCCATCAGACCATGACCCTGGCCTGCTGTCGTCTCTACAAACGGCACATAGCAATGAGAACACCGCAGCGCATGGTCGCGATTGTCTCGCATCCCCTGCAGGACAAACGCATGCAAGCGACGACTAGCCCACGGATAATCCAGCCGCAGCGCTTCAACAATCAACAGTGGTTTCTGATGCGCGCGAGCCAACTCAGCCGCGCGCTGCAGAGCGAAGTTGGATGACAGTCGGCGATAGGCCGTCATCCAGTAGACGACGAATTTGCCGTCACGGCGGGCCGGATGACTGTTGAGATCCCGGACGCGAACGGCTGGAGTCTGCGTCATGAGTTTGCTGCTTCCGTAAGTGGTGCTGTTGCGGGGAACAAATCCAGCATTCTGCGGCGACGGTATTCAAAGATTCTGCGAAGATCCTTTGCGACGACCAGCCAGTTAGCGAAACGTCCGCCAGGTGCTCTGTAACGGACGCGGTCGATAGTCAGCGTTCCGCCTTCAACTTCTTCAAACGTATGCAAATGCTCCCAGAGCCGATATGGGCCGCGAACCTGACGATCAGTGAATGAAAAGGGCGGTTCCCACGATGAGATTTCCGTTTGCCAGCCGATGGGAATTCCGTGCAGCCGAATGCGATAGTCGATCAAGCTGCCCCTTGTCAGATCGATGGGTCCAGGCGTGAGGATGCGGAAGTTCAGCCAGTCCGGCGTGATCTGCTCCAACTGAAACGCATCACTGAAGAAAGCAAAAACTTCATCTCGAGAACGGGCCAACACGACGGAGCACGTCGGCAAGTAGCATCGATCGTCAGCATCCCAGTGGATTGTGATCATGAGATCTCTCGTTATTTGTGAGACGGTTTTCAGCGACTATCGGTGTTTACCGTTAGCACGCTCATGCCGAAGACCGCCGCATCGCGGTGAGATTAACTCACGTCTCTTCCTTTCAGCCACGCAGTCACCGATGATCCCCGGTCAGATAGTGTGGACTTGAAGCGAGCGGGGGATGTGAATCCCCTGATTTGTCGCGAATGAGATGAAAATCAGGGCACTTACGTTCCCCGCTCGCCAGTCGGATTGCTTAAGTTGATGCCATTGATCCTCAGTCGCCGCAGATACTGTCGAATTTGAGCGATATTACGCATATCGAGAACGTTTCTGCTTCTGCAAGTGTTCGCCCATTGTTCTGCATAAATGGAGATAAAACAGAACGTTTATGTTTCTCTGAGTTATTCTTGCGGGATCATGGCGGTTCAAGTACTGTGAACGTTTGTAATCAACAAGAACGTTTTTGAATCATCGTTTTTGAACGACATGGAGCGTGTCAAATGCCGAATAAACTCAAATCTCGCACTGCCTCAAATCGCCGTCCCCAAGCGCTGTGTGAGCCTGCCCCGAAGAAATCGACGGCTGGTTCGAAAGCTCAACTTCGAGCGACAGCCTTGCTGGCGATCGAAATGCGATTCATTCCGGCGAGCGATTTCGAAAGTCTCGAAGGAGACACAACACCGATCGACATGGCGATTGACTTGATGGAGTCCCTTCGAAAACAATCGATCGAAAATCGTCAAGCCGTGACTGCGGGACTGGATCTGGACGAAGGACCAGTGCTCCGCGACTGGAATTCTGACGCTCCGCTACTGAGCTTCGAACAGGAACAAGTGCTGTTCCGCGCTCTGAACCTGTTGCGATTCCGGGTCAGCAGACTCCGAAGTCGTCTGTCTCCCACAGCCCCTTCGAAGAAGGCGATGGACGACATTGACCACAAACTGAATCTCGTAGAACAGGTTCGCGGGCAACTGGTGAATTCGAACCTGCGCCTGGTCTCAAGCATCGCCCGCAAGTTCTCATCCCAGAATTGCGATGTTGATGACTTCAGCAGTGACGGCTGCATGATCCTGATGGGGGCCATTGACCGTTTTGACTATTCACGAGGCTTCCGCTTCAGTACATACGCCACACATTCGATTCAGCGACATTTCTTTCGCCTCTGGAAAACTCGACAGCGTCGCAAGGAACGATTCCCGAATGCTGCCTCCGAGATGCTTTCTGCAGTTCCAGACAGAGATTTGGAACCCCCAATCTGCGATGATCCACAGACAGTTGTGGATGACTTACTCGCCCGCGCGGGATCTGTCCTTGATGCACGGGAACATCAGATCCTGTTGAGTCGCTTTGGGCTGAATTCAGGGAACAGCCCGGTTCGCACGCTGCGTGAGATTGCCGCTGATATGGGGCTCTCGAAGGAACGCGTGCGACAACTGCAACTCAAGGCACTCGAAAAACTACGGGAGCTTCTCGCCCCTGAACTGAAGTTGTCGTTGAGCTAAACGGAACTGACACCGTTTGTGATGTGCTGACACATGCCAGGCACTTTGACACCTGGCGGCGTGTTGAAAAGCTGCGATCTCTCCAGTCCTGAGTTTGCAATGGCTTTTTTTTAGGATTGCGTGATTCAATGGTCTCGCAGTTGAAGCGGGAAGAACCACAGTTCTATTGGCCCCACTGGATTCGGTTCAGTAACCAATTCGCTCAGGAATTCGATTCTTCTGACACTAGCGGATTCTATGTGCAGCTCCCGATTGGTTTTGAAGGAAAAATCGAGTGTGGGAGAATAATCGTTTAACGGCGAGCCGTAGGCGTAGGCGAAATTCT
>JAYTAK010001210.1:0-2652 GCA_043737515.1 Candidatus Kuenenia sp.
GTGAATGTGGGGCTGGTCTGGATTCTGTTTGGATGCACGCCGTTTGCCGCACAGGTACTTCATGGACGCATGGCAGATGCCCAGAAACTTGTGTCCAGAGAAACGCCCCTGGCGACGGTCACATTTCTGGAGTCGGCTGAGAATTTGCCACGCGGGATCGCATTTGTTCCTGCAGGATGGGCGGGCTACGTGATGAACCGCGGCCCAAAGTCGATTGAACCAATGGTCAACCTGCACGTGCATGTGATCCCGGAATTGGTTTGGAACGACTATATCCGACTGTACAACGGACCCAGCGACTGGAACAGTCTGATGGACGAATACGGAATCAATCTGGCTGTGGTTGATAAGGATCTTCAACCTGAGCTGGCAAAACGAATCCGTGGGAGCGCCGACTGGACCGCAAAATATGAAGATCGCCAGGCCGTTGTGTTTATTCGAAACAAAGAGATTTAGAAATTACCATTCACCGATTGATGGGCAATGAATCCAATTAAGAAATCGAAAAACGACGTCTCTCTCCGTACCTGGTTGTCGGTTCAACTGGTGTTTGGAGGAGCATTCGCGGCATCATGGTTTCTGCTGCCCGGAACTCAGCAGCAGGACGTGATCGCGCACATCAGTCATAAGCCGTATCGGCTTGACGTCGCATTGCAGTCAGAAAAAGCGACGACCGTCGAATCGCTTTATGATGAAGCCGAAGTTGTCTCCGATGAAGAACTGGCGGCGGTGCTGAAGAAGATTCTGCCGCGCTTCAGCCGTGATCACCTGCGTCCGAATCTCGTCGAGCACGCGCTGCGAACGTGGGGGTCTGAGATTGAATTCGCCAATCCGGATGTCATCTCGGGGCCGCAGATGAAAGAGTTTTTGACGGACATGGCCAAGTTTGTCGATTCCTGGGGCAAGAATTCCAACCCCTTGATGATCGCCAGCGACGATGGCATTCATGTGCGGTTCGCGGAAGATTCATCGGGCTCGGTGCATCATGATCACACACTCGCCGCTCTGACAGAAGCGGGCCTGTCGCTCGATGATTCTGTGTTCACGACGGCTCGTGAAATGCACGTTCGCAACATCGTGATCGAAGCCCTCAGGGATTTCCGTCTGGACGAACGTGAAACCGAATGGTCGGTCATGTCGTTCGCTCTCTGGCTGGCCCCACAGAAGACAGCGACATGGCACAACGGCGAAGGACGGCGAATCACCTTCGACATGCTGGCTGAACGTCTCATGCGAAATCACAAACGCGACGGCGTCTGCCTTGGAACCCATCGCGTCTACTCACTGATGCTGCTGGTGCGACTTGATGATCAGAACGAGGGACAGCTCATCACCAGGGAAACGCGAGAACAGATCATGGAATATCTGGCGTCAGTGCGTGATCTGATTGCAGCGTCTCAGAGACCGGATGGCTCCTGGACAACAAACTGGACAGACGGAGCCGAATCGGAATCCAGGGCCGAGCCCGCTGAGCCGATGTCAAAGCGTGTCATTGCAACCGGACATCATCTGGAATGGCTGTCGATCGCACCGATCGAATTGCATCCGCCCCGAGAACAGATTCTGAAGGCCGCTGACTGGCTGGTTGCGAACGTCGAAAACACGCCACAGGACGAAATCGATAAGAATTACACGTACTATTCGCACGTCGGAAAAGCCCTGGCGATGTGGCGACACACTTCACCAGCGGCTTTCTGGACGCAATGGCGAACCGAGCACCCGGATTGTGAAGTCTTTGAAACGCCGCTGAAAAAGTCAGATGCCGTTCAGCCACCTGCATCTGAGGCGGCACACTGAAAGGTGCGTGAATTTAATATGCCGTATCGGACGCAGAGGATTTATTTCATCCGGTTGACTGGAAATTTTCTGACGGGTTGCAGATAGTCCGTTGGTTCACACTGGAGCACGGATGCCGAATGAGTTCGATCCGTTTCGAAAACCATCAGGGACAGGTGAGGAATCATGGTCACTTCAACACGACAGGAATTTCAGCTTCTGATCACCGATGACAACGCCGCCTTTCGTCAAGTGCTGCGTGAAGTCCTGGAAGATCGCCCGTTCCTGATTCTGCACGAAGCGGAATCCGGTGAAGAAGCCGTGGATGTTGTCCAGCGTCAGCGAATCGACATCGTGCTGCTCGACATGCACATGCATGTGATGACCGGTATTGAAACGATGCGAGAACTCAAACGCATGGACTTCACACGACCGTGTATTCTGATCACGTCGGACACCAGCGACGAAGTGAAACGCGACGCTCGGGAAGCTCAGGCATTCTCTGTGCTGAAGAAACCAGTACCGCGCAGGGAACTCGTCGAAACCGTGGCCAATGCCCTCGTGACCGCCTACAACGCGCTTGACGTCAAGTCACTGTGCTGAACGTGGCGTAAGCTTCCAGCTTGCGATGCGACTGATAGCCTTCGTCTGGCCGGAATCCCACGCCCCGTCAACGTTTGGTTTTGGGTAGGCCGGACCAAGCGCAGCGCCGTTCCGGCTGGTGTCTGGCAATTGCCGGAACGGCGCTGCGCTTGGTCCGGCATACAGACTCAACGCGAATCCTTAGTCCTGACGAAGCACTTGTGTTCTGTCACTGCTGGAGTGATGGCCGGGGTTGGAGGGTGCCAGCCCGAAGCCCCCGGGGCTTCCTTCGCT
>JAYTAK010001211.1:0-13851 GCA_043737515.1 Candidatus Kuenenia sp.
CCGGCAATTGCCAGACATATGCCGGAACGGCGCTGCGCTTGGTCCGGCCTACCCCATCTGCAGCTCTGCGAAAATCTTCTCAGCAAAACCAAACTCCACACGTTTGCTGAACAAAGAACTACAGTTCATTCAGCATCGCGAGCGCGGAGTTCCATGAGTAATGCTGCTGCACCCAATGAGCGGCGGCGGCACCAAGAGCATGCTGCATCTGCTTGTTGTCGAAGACACCGCTGAGCGCGGCGATCCATTCGACGGCGGTGTCTGCTCTCAGCAAATGAACACCGGGCTCTGCCTTGAGACCCTTTAACGGTTCCGGAGAACAGATCACCGGTCGGCCACACGCCATGGCTTCCAGCACCTTGTTCTGCACGCCGCGAGCGATTTGCAGCGGCACGACGGCACAAGCCGCACGCACCAGCCACGGGCGGACGTCGGGGACGGAACCCGTGACTTCGATGCCGCCGATCGCGTTGAGTGCCTGGACTTCTGAAGTGGGTGACTTCCCTACAACATAGAACCTTGCATCCGCGTAGCGTTGACGAATCTGAGGCCACACATTCTGAGCGAACCAGATCACCGCGTCCGCGTTCGGTTTGTAGTTCATCACACCCACAAACGCGCAGGAATGAGGCTCGGCAGCAATATCGGGCTGCGGAGCAAAATACTCGTAATCGACACCGTTGCTGACTGCAGCAATACGATCCGTCGGGCAAAACGAACGGAACAAGTCGCGTTCCGCTTCGCTCACAACCAGCAGCCGATCACAAGTCGTTGCCAGACGACATTCGACTGTCCGAAGTCTTTGTCCTTCGGTGCGATACACCAGTGACATGGGAAAACTCGCCGCATTGGCATAGTCCAGCCACTTCTGACTGTCGACGTCGATCAGATCAACCCAGCGTTTTGTCCCGGCATTGAGGCAGGGCGGAAACAGGTAGCGTGCAACTCCTGACGACGATGCCAGCACGGCATCGTATGTTGTCATGCTGCTCCATTTGCGAATGACCGAAGTGAAAGCGGGCGAATCAAACAGGCCCTCGGTCACCGTGCGGCCACGCAGCATCGAAATCGCGCCGCGCACATAACGTGTACGACCGGAATGCGGAATGACGGCCAGTCGATTCGTGACTTGGCGTAATTCCTGCAGCGTGTCATTGGATGCAGGTTCATCGGCAAGACACGCCAGATCAACGGACGCGCGACCGGCGAGGAACTTGAGCACGTTCCATGTGCGAATTCGATCGCCTCGATCCGGCGGATAGGGCACTCGATGAGTCACATACAAAATTCGCGAGGTCATGTCACGGATGTTTTCGTTCAGGATGCAGCGGCGGCGTGCAGGCTGGATGTGGTGCCCGTCGATGGATTAGTCTCTGCTGCCAGACTTTGATTCAGTGCCGCCGTCATTGTGGTGAGTCGAAACTGGCTCAACATCCGCGTGAGTTTCGGGGCGGTCGTGGACAGATTCTGGTAATGGCGGAATCGTGATTTCAGCGACGCAGCAATTCGCGGCTGATCGACGTCTACTTCCCACGGATGCAGGTACACATTGAGCGGTCGGCCTGCGGAACGAATCTGTTTGAGCAGTCTCGCGGTCAATTGCCAGGGCAACAATCGCAGATAGCCGCCACCGCCGACTGGCACTGTCATGCCTGCCACGGTCGCCGTCATGCCGGGAAACTCGCGAATCGGACCGCTGGCCGTCTGAATGATGTGCGGACTCTTCGGCGACCCCGGGATGCCGTAGCGATCATGCCAAATTGGATAGATGCTGGAATCCGACTCGAACCCTTCTTCGACCAGAATCTCCAGCGCCCACAGGGACCTCAGCGTGATCGAAAAGCTCGGCGCGCGGTACAGCCGGACGGGTTCGCCCAGGATATTCTGCAGCGTATCGCGGGACTGAATCAGGTCCGCGCGAAAACGCTCGGGGCCGAGATCGTAGACCAACTGATGCCACTGACTGTGACAACCGATTTCATGGCCTGCCGAGCGGATTTCCGTCACCAGTTGCGGATATCGTGCGGCCACCCAGCCAAGGACGAAGAACGTGCCGAGCGTGGATTGTTTCGCCGCAATTTCCAGAATTCGCCTAGTGCTGTTTTCCACGCGGCAATCGTAGTGATCCCAGTCGTCCGGCTTGATGACGGATGCGAAACCCGAGACGTGAAAGTAATCTTCCACATCAACCGTGAATGTTCCGTCGATTGATTGTGAAGTGTTAAGCATGTTAAACCCTGCGTCTCCAATCAGCCCTGAAACAAGCGACAGTCATGTGGAGTGCGGCGACAAATCCCCTATGTGTTCGTCATTCGCACGACTTCCTGCTGATAACCATACGTCTGGCGCTGAAAGTCTGAATCCGCTCCGACCATGATGGCACCCAGCAGCGGGATCTGCAGACTTCGCAGTGAATCGCGAGCCTGAGTCACATACTGCACGCGGCTGTAATCCTTGCGAGTCGCCAGCAGCACGATGTCTGCGTTTTGCGCGAGCATCGACGGTTCTGCCACAAACAACAACGGCGATGTATCAATGACGACAAAGTCAAATCGCGACTTTAACTGCTGAATCAGCCCCCGACCGCCGTCAATCGACAGCAACTGCAGTACGCGCTGATCCACATTCCCGGCACCGATGAACGTCAGTCCGGGTGCCTGTGTCTGCTGTCGGATGTCATCCAGCGTCGCATCGCCGCGGAGAAGTTCACTGATGCCCGGACCCTGCTGTCCACCGACCATCATGTGAGCCGAAGGGCGTCGCAGGTCACAATCGACCAGCGCGACGCGTTTGCCCGTTCGTGCGAGACTCGCGGCCAACTGACATGAGACAGTTGTCTTACCTTCATTCGCCGATGCACCCGCGACCAGGATCGATGCCGGACGAGCCGGATCGATATGTCGCATCAGAAACGTCCGGACTACGTCCATCGATTCTGTGACCGCGCGGTTCCATTCATCGTAATCGACTTTGCCGGCAAAAATCCCCATGCCCAGCAGACCACCGCGATCCGGTGACGGAATCGTGCCGATCAGTCGCAGACCGACCTCGCTTGAAATATCCGTCGCCGCACCGATGCGATACGAAAACCATTCAAACAGCGTAAAACCGCAGACGATGCAACCCAGCATGCCAAATCCTGCCAGCGTTGCAAGCTGTGTCTTTTTCTTGATCTCACGTTCTTCCGGGACATTGGCTTCCTGCACTGCACTGATTCGATCCGGAGCGTTGAGTTCGACTTCCTGCTCGCGAATCTGTTGCGCCAGTGATTCGCGCATCTTGACATCGGGATCGATCTCACGCTGTTCACGTTCCAGATCGATCCTCTGCAGATTCTTTTCGTTATACAGTTTTTCCTGTGTCGCAATTTCAGCAGCAGCCGCGTCTCGCAGCTTTTTCAAATACGCCACGCGCGAAAACGCCACTGGTGTCGTGGTCCCGTCCGAACCTGATGCAGTCCCGCCGCCCATCATGCTGCGCAGCAGTTTTTCCTGCTCACGCAATGCTTTGAGATCGGGATGGTCCGGATTCCGTGTGCTTGATTCAAACTGCACGATCTTCTGACGCAACACAAAAAGCTGTTGACCCAGACTCTGCACGCCACTGCCACCAGAGGAAACCGTATTTCGCGAACCAGTACCAAGCATGCTCAGCAGACCAGGATCGGTCCCCATCAGCCCTCCGGACAATCCCTGAGCCTGTAATGCTTCTTCAGCGAGAATAGCACCGTCCAGTTCGCGCAGTTCTTTATCAAGATCGGAGATCTTCTGCTGAATGCGACCTTGATCCAACAGCAGGTTCTTAGGATCAACCGTCCCGAGGTTGGTTGCCAGATGTTCAATTTTCTGTTGTGCTGCACGCACACGTTTATCGACATCGCGATGAGATTCTTCTGCTTTCCGCAGATTCTCGATCCGCTTGTTACGTTCGTTATAGACGACTTCGTTCAGGTACGAATCCTTGACGGCATTGACAATCAATGCCAGGTCTTCCGGATATTCTCCCTGCAGGCTGATCTTCAAAAATTCCGGGCTGATCTGTTCGTTGACGTTCAGCTCTTTCATCAGCCATTCTACCGGATGACCAATCGTGCTCATTGTGCGGCATTCGGCCACCTTCGGATCACGCAGAGCCGAAGTCAGAACAGCACGGCTCTTGATGAAGCCTTTCTGAGTATCGCGGTAAGTCAGGAACTCGGTGCTGCGTTGTTTTGCGTTCTCGAAGGCGACGATCTGTTCGTATTGCTGAATCTTCAGGATGGCAGACGATTCGTACTTGGCCGGGACCGTTTCCCACACAATCGCAAATGCCAGCAGGGCAGCGGGGACCGCGAGCACCAGAGCCGGTACCCAGCGACGCCGCAACGCTGTCAGGATGCCCATCGCCGTGAGTTCACGCCCGGTCGAGTTTGAGCGGGGCGCTGCTCCATCCAGACGACTGCTGATCTTTGGCGGTGCGCCGGCAGCGGTGACGTTGCGAAATTCCTGAGTCGTGGTCATCGTAAGTTTCTCCGGGGATACACGGCAGAACCGTGTTCAGCAACGACCTCTCTCGCCATGCGTTCCCGACACGACGAACATCGTCACCGGAATCGAAACAGCCGGCCAAAGTCCGGGAACACCCCGAGCGCAGCGCAAGACCTGTTGCGATCCTCCGGAAACATAACCCGTGAATTGGTGAGCGGCGTCAAAAGACGAAACAATTGAAGCGAACAGAGAACATCGCCTGTTCACTAAACTCAACCAATTCCAGTAGCATCGATCTGCACGATTGCACCGGCCGCAGCAATTCTGCAGTTCCTTTCTGCCGCAAAGGACTTCGCGGCCCTGCCGCGACTCCTCGCCTCTGGCGTGCGGGCGAAGCCCGCGTTTTACTCCGCGCGGTGCAAAATGACACTTTTGCGAGTACTGGATTGTGACGCTTCGGGGTAATGTCACTTTCGACCGCGTATGGTATACACCGCATGCGCTGCAATGACCCAGCGCGGGCTTCGCCCGCAACCCATCGTCGAAGTCGGGACACAAGCACAGTGTTGTCATTCACGCAGGGAGACAACCGAATGTGGGACAACCGAATGAATCGCACGGAAATAAGCAACGGACAGCCTGAACGCCCTCCCCTTCGGATCTGTCGCTCTCCAGAATCTCGAAAATGTGTCATTCGTGGCCGCGTGAACTATACATCCCTTCTTTCCAACCGCTGCGCATTTTGCGCGCATCTTTTCGGCCGCTGTTCTTTCGGATTTCGGATTTCGGATTTCGGATTTCGGATTTCGGATTTCGGATTTGCGGCTTCGCCGCGCCGGGGGTTGAGCAAAACTGTTTATGGCTGCTTGATCGCCACGGGTGCCAGGATCTTTGAGCGATGTTTGCGGTTATGATGGATCGTGTTGGTCGCGGAAACCGCGTCAGCGGGGAACTCGATCGTTGCCGGTTTTCCGGTTTGCGGATTGGGTTCATACAGAGGTGATCCGGTGCTCGCGACGGTCACGCGGATGCGGTGGCCTGTGTTGAAGATCTGGCTGATCCAGCCGACGTCGAAACCCACTTTGACGACTTCACCGGGCTGCATCAGGACTTCGTGATCGAAGCCGTCCCGATAGCGAACGCGCTGAGGATAATCGACGATCAAAATGGAACGACCATCGGGATAGACATCGCTCACCCGGACCAGCACATCAGTGTCTGGTGCGGTGGATGACAACTGCAGTTCAGCCCGAATCCGACCGGTCCATTCGACGGGTGAATCCAGGATTTCGGTCGTAAACGTTCGAACCTCTGGCTGTTCTTCAAACGCTCTTGCATCGGTCGCACCGGGGAAACCTGTTCCCGGAATTTCCATTGGATGCAGTGGGTCGCTGACGTAGCTGGTTGAGCCCGTTTCATTCATCGGAGTCGATGATGTGAGTTGACCATCGGCAGCGAGAAACATGGGAGTCATGCTGGCCGCGGGGGGAAAATCGTCGGCTGTTCTCCAGACATTGCCCGGAGCCTCTGCCTCACCGACAGCGCCCATGACGTAATATCGCACCGCCGGTTCTTTTTCGACGCCCGTGTCTTTGCCCTTCAGCCAGTAGTCAAACCAGCGAATCATGTGTTCGAGTTCCGGCCACGTCGCGTCGGCCGGGTAAACGAGATCGCCCACCTTGCTGCCTTTGTTGAGTCGACCGTGAAGCCAGGGGCCGATGATCAGTTGCTGCTTGCCACGGGAGTTTTCTCCGCCGTGCAGTTGTCGGCCCTGAAAGCTTGCGATGGAGCCCTGATTCATGAAGTCGTACCAACTGCCGATCGTGAAACACGGCACATTCATCTTGTCGAAGTGCAGTGAACAATCCTCATCCCGCCAATAGTCGTCGTAGTGCGGATGCGTCATCCATTCTTCCAGCAGGCGATCATTGTCGGCTGGCACACGGCAGTTCGCGGCCAGCGACTTGAATCGCGACGGGCGAGTCGTCCCGCCAATGCGATAGCCTTCATGGAACAGGCTGAGTCCCGTATCGACCATGTACTGCGCGGTCAGATGCGGCGGCTGCGTGATCGCCAGAAAGTTCTGTGCGTATCCGGCCTGTGAACTTCCAAACGTCCCGACCTTGCCAGTGCTCCATGGCTGAGTTCCCAGCCATTCGCAGGCGTCGTAGCCATCTTTGAGTTCCCCCCAGCCCAGCGCGCGGTAGCCAACCCATGTGCCTTCGGATTTGTGGGTACCTCGATAATTGACCATCGCGACAACATAACCAGCTTCAGCGAGGCTCGCGGCCGACTTCCGCGTTCCTGCACCAGTGATGTCGGCATAGCGTTGTTCAAACAGCACCGGCCATGGTCCCGCGCCTTGCGGGAAATAGAGGTTCGCTGAGAGATGCTTCCCGTCGCGCATGGGAATCATTTGGTGCTTTTCAGTGACTGTCCCGAGATCGACGTCCTGAACGGCAACGGCCGTTTGGGAAACGAACACGAGGCACAGAGTCGCAGCACACAGCACATGTCGCATGGCCGGATTCCTAAAATTACTTCGCACCAGGATTCGATGTTCCACTTCCATCATTCTCGCTAAGACACTCAAAATCGCAAATGACTTGCGAACCAGGGCGATAGAATGCTCCAGAATCGCCAGTTTCTTCTGTCATTTGCATTTTTCTGCAGGTTTTCTGCACAAACAAGGTGTTACGAGTACTTTATTGAGGTAAAAACTGAAAACTACGGTTGAACTCTGTTTTCACCACGCTAGAACCAACGACTCACATGCTCATCGACTTCAAAGTGGCAAACTTTCGATCATTCGGGAACGAGCAGTTATTCAGCTTGGTTTCCAGTCGAGACAGCAGCCATCCGGGGAACTTGATCCCGTGCGACGGCTTTTCTGTTGCAAAAGTTTCCGCTATCTATGGATCCAATGCATCGGGCAAGAGCAACCTTATAAAGGCGATTTCAGCCCTGCAGCGGCTAGTCCTGACGTCTGCCACTACCATGAATCTTGGTGACGAAATAGATGTTGCGCCATTTCGACTCAACGCCGAGACTCGCATGGAACCCTCAAGATTTGAAGTGACGGTTCTTATTGACGGAACAACGTACCATTATGGCTTTTCAGCCACCACGGCGCGCGTCCATGACGAATGGCTGAATGTGCGTCGATCCGGCGGACGAATCTCTCAGTGGATGGAGAGGACGTTCGATCCTGCTGGCACACACACGAATTGGACGCTGAAAGGGCCGATTAAGAAAGAAGCTGAACTGTTACAGTCGAAAACCAGAGACAATGGATTGGCCCTTTCGCGAGGCGCGGAGCTGAATATTGATCACTTGGCTCCATTGTTTCTCTGGTGTCGCAACACACTTCGTGTCCTGGATCTGTCGTCCAAACCAAATGTGCAGTCCACGGCCCATCGATTGGCCAGGAATGACGCACTCCGAACTCGCATTCTTGATCTGGTTCGGGATGCTGATTTCGGAATCACATCCCTGCAAGTCGCCGAGGTACCTTTTTCGACGGCCCTCCCTGCGAACGCACCAGCGGACTTGCGAGAGTTAGTCTCCGGTTTTGTGGGTCCAATGAAGATGATCGCAGGAGTGAGCGATCTGACAAAATTCTCCGTCTCGACCGAGCACTCCGAGTACCCATCTGGAAATCGAGTGCAATTCAACCTCGAAGAAGACGAATCGAACGGCACTCAAAGATTCTTCGCTTTGGCCGGTCCGATCATCGACGCACTCGATAACGGGCTGGTCCTGGTAATCGACGAACTGGATTGCAGCATGCATCCCAACCTGACGCGAAAGATCATTGAACTGTTTAACAGCAGCGAATTGAATGCAAAGGGCGCTCAGCTCATTTTCGTCACTCACGACAGCTCGCTGATGGACGCGAGCCTTTTTCGGCGCGACCAAATCTGGCTGACCGAAAAACGCCAGGACGGTTCGACGGATTTGTTTTCACTGTACGACATCGACCCGAAAAAGAGGCCCCGCAACGTAGAATCACTGGAAAGGAACTATCTCTCCGGTCGCTACGGCGGCGTACCTAAGTTCGGCCCGGTTCTTGAAGATCTGGATGTCCGATGAAGTCGCGAACCCGACGTACGACTCCTGCAGGACGGATTCGCCCCAGGAATTCGCAACGACGTCCTGAAAAACGCACTTTGCTTGTTGTTTGCGAGGGCCGCGAAACCGAGCGGAACTACCTTGATGGACTCAGACGAGACGATGCGGTGAGCCGCCGATTTGCAGTGAAAGTTTTGCCGGGTAAAGGCGGTTCGAGGCAGCAAATCACCCAGCGGGCTGTTGATCGGAAAAACAACTCGAAGAGTGAATTCGACGAAGTATGGTGCGTGATGGATGTCGAACGTCTTGCTCATCCCGATGCGAGGACAGATCTGGATTTGGCTGTGCAACTTGCGAGGGTGAATCAAATTCAGCTCTGCCTTTCGAATCCCGCGTTTGAAATCTGGGCACTTGCGCATTTCGTCCGAACTTCTCGAATGTTCAATGATTGCGACGCCGTCATCGTTGAGTTGAACAAGTACTGGCGTGCCGAGTTTCAAATCGACTATGACAAAACTGACCAGCGAATCTATTCCAGGCTCGCCCAGCGAATGCGACCTGCGATTGAGAATGCCAGGGCCGTTCGTGAAGTGGATCACCGCGACAAGGCGGATCTCAAGGACTGTAACTCTGCAACCGAGTTGTACAAATTGGTGGCGTATCTCCTGGGCGAAAGCCCAGATGCGATTGACTAGCGGCGAACAGAATAGAGGTCATACCGCTCCGGCCTGGACGAATTTCTTTGCTCGTTCTGCGGTCAGCAGTCGATGCCGTACACGCTCCGTTACCCGGACGATTCCGTATCTTCAGATGACGACTGCATATGGCACATGTTATTCTTCCAGCTCACGCCTTCGAATCACCGGGAATTGCAGGGGGACATGAGATGCGTCGATCAGTTGGGCGAAGAGATTTTCTTTCCAGGATGGCTGCTGCGACGATTTCGACGACGGCATTCTCGGGCGGCATTCTCGGTGCAGTTGCTGCATCCGTGGCCGACGAGAACAAATCCGCAGCCGCATGGAAAGCCGGTGTTGCCAGAACGGTGATCACTCCCGAAACATCCGTCTGGCTGGCGGGCTATGGGACCAAACGAGCGCCGGATGGAAAACTCCATGACCTGTGGATGAAAGCCCTGGCCCTCGAAGACAGCAGCGGAAAGCGAGCCGTGCTGATCACCAGCGATTTCCAGGGCGTGCCGAAGATGATGAGCGACCGCGTCTTCAAACAGTTGAATGAAAAGTTTCACCTGGAGCGGTCGCAGATCATGTTCACATTCTCTCACAATCACTGCGGACCTCGGCTGGGAGATGACCTCATCGACTACTATCCGGTTGACGTCGAGCAGGAACAACTGGTGACGGAGTACACCGATTTGATGGTGGAGCGAACCGTCGAACTCGTCGGCCAGGCTTTGTCCAACTTGACCCCGGCCAGCCTGCAAACCGGTGATGGGAAGACGACGTTCGCAGTCAACCGCCGCAACAATCGTGAGGCCGACGTGCCTGACCTGATCGCGAAAGGGACTCCGCTGGTGGGTCCGGTGGATCACACTGTTCCCGTGATGACCGTGACTCGACCGGATGGAAAGCTCGAAGCCGTTCTGTTTGGTTACGCCTGCCATCCAACAACCCTGAGCTTCACGACCTGGTGCGGCGACTATCCTGGTTTCGCGCAACTGGAGCTGGAGAAAAATCATCCCGGTGCGACGGCGATGTTCGTGAATACCTGCGGTGGCGACCAGAATCCGCTCCCGCGTCGTGAGGTGGAACTGTGCGAGAAGTACGGGCACATGTTGGCCGTGGCCGTCGAAGAAGTCCTTGCGAAGCCGCTGAAACCGGTGTCGTCCGGCCTGAAGCTGGCCTTTGAGATGGTGGAACTGCAGTATCTAAACGTCGTATCGCGGGAAGAACTGACGGCGTTACTTGAAGACAGCAACGCCTTGAAAGCTCGCTGGGCGAAACGGCTGCTGGCCAAACTGGATGCCGGTGATCAGTTTCCAGCGGCGTATCCGTATCCCATTCATGCCTGGCAACTAGGCAGCGAGATGCTGCTGATCGGCATGGGAGCGGAAACCGTCGTTGATTATGCCTTGCGATTCAAGGCAGAGTTCGGCGAAGGCACATGGGTTCTGGGCTATGCGGACGACATGATTTCCTACATCCCGTCGCGCCGAGTCTGGGACGAAGGTGGCTACGAAGGCGGCTCAAACCTGTACGAATACGGTCGTCCCGCCTTCCGCTGGGCCGGTGACATCGAAGACCGCATCGCCGCCACGGTGCACAAGCTCGTGAAGCAGGTTCGTGAGTAGCTGGACGGCAAGTCCCTTTTCCCCCGAGGCCGCTGGCGCTATAGTTCTAATCGTTTAACGGCAAGCCGCAGGCGTCGTCGCTGCGTTTCGCCTGCGCCTGCGGCTCGCCTTTAAGCGAAAATATCGACTCTATACACAAACCCAGGTTCAGAATGGTATTCGGAGTTTTGAAATTCGTAGGGTGTGACAAGCATCTGAAAAGCTGCGAAGGCACACCACGTTTCCGCTGAATCTTCGGTGTGCCCGCGCTTGCGTTGTTCGCTTGTCACACCCTACAGAAAACTCCGCATCTCATTGTGAACGCGGTTTAAAACGACAGTCTTCGGACGAGACCATGGCCGACAGGCTCCATGAGGGGCTTTCAGGGAATATCGCGTTCAAACAGGGTCTGCTTCACAGCAACTTTTTCGGGATATTGAGTGATGGGCGAGTTGGGCTGGATTCTTGCTGGAGTCGTGATCGGTGCTGGCGGTGTATGGCTGCTGAGAAATCCGATCGACGGGTTTCTGTTCAAGAGATCGCGACCAAAGAGCGTGGCAGGATTGCTGAAGAGGCATTTTCGCCCGACTCCCGTCTCCGACATCACCGTTTCCGAACGTGTGTTTCCTTATCGAGTCCGGGCTGACCTGCAGCGATCCCTGGAGCGACTCTTTCAGGATCGATTCCGCGTTCTTCATTTCTTCGGCGTGCGAAAAGAATTCTCCCATGAAGCACTGTCGTTCGCGGATTGCATCGGTGAGAGTCTGCATTCCAGTGCCACTTCAATTCCTCCGGAGTACGAGAGTCTGGATATCGGCGAAGATCGGCCGCTTCAGGTGTTGAAGGTAGGATTGTGGATGCTGGAATGCGATGACATGCGACTGGCTCTGCTGGTTTCACCCCAAGGTCATTTCGGCGAAGTGACGGGCGTGCAGGTTCAGATTGCGGTGCAGAATTCCCCCGAGGGAACTCAGTTGTCGCAGCAACTTCTGTCCGATCTGGAGCGAAGTCTGCTGAAAGTCGAATCGTATCGAGGAAAGATCCTGTCGTTGGAGACGTCGCCACGATCGTATACTGGCCAATCCTCCGGTATCACCGTCCATCTGCTCCGCCATGTGGAACGCGACCAGGTGATCCTGCCCGAAGCCACACTGCGGCTGCTGGATCGCAACGTGATTCAGTTTGTGCGTCAGCGCGAGCAACTGGCGACGTTTCACCAATCCCTGAAAAAGGGCATTCTGTTTTATGGTCCGCCGGGAACGGGAAAAACGCACACGATCCACTATCTCGCTCGGGCTCTGGAGGGCCACACGACTTTACTCATTTCCGCAGAACAGGTGGGACTGCTGGGCGAATACATGACGCTGGCCAGACTCATGCAGCCAAGTATTGTCGTGATCGAAGATGTCGACTTAATTGCTCGTGATCGAATGACGATGAACAGTCCCTGCGCAGAATCGATGCTCAACAAGCTGCTCAACGAAATGGATGGCCTGAAGGAGGATGCCAGTATTCTTTTTCTTCTGACGACGAATCATCCAGAGTCCCTGGAGTCGGCTCTCTCGGCTCGGCCTGGACGTGTCGATCAGGCGATCGAGTTTCCAGCGCCCGATGAAGACGGCCGTCACAAGCTGATCGATCTTTATGCAAAAGGAGTGTCACTGTCTGACGCCGTCAAAGCTGCGATCGTCCGACGGACTGACGGTGTTAGTGCGGCCTTCATCAAGGAACTGATGCGTCGAACTGTGCAGTTTCAGCTGGAGAGAAACGCAGTGTCCGGAATCGAAGTCCAGGATGCAGACAGGGCACTCGACGAGATGCTCTTCAGCGGCGGCTCGCTGAACCTGAAGCTGCTTGGGGCAGGAAGGATTGGATTTGATCCCATTCCTTCGTAAGTTCGCTGCTGGAATCAATGGCCCGCTTATTGTTGGGAATCTGCACTGGCATTATGAGCGAGAATGCCACCGGGGTTCCATTATTAGACTTCCGTTGTACGTACATGTGACCCCAGCGTTCTGGAATCTGACGGCCCGACAGGAGGTGTTGTTTTCTAGCCACGAAAAGGCACAAAAGACACAAAGAATCACTCGTTTGAGGGATCGTGTTTTGCTTTCTTTGTACTACTAACGATTGATTTCTAGTTGTCCCACGAAATGGCAGAACGATGGGGGCAGGACAATAAACCGCAAAGACAAACTCTTCTTATCGTTCTGCCCCCATCGTTCTGCCAAAGTCCGGAGGATTGAGCGCAGAAGTGTCAGCAAAGACAGCAAAGAGATGGACGGACAGGCATAACATGTGGCACAAAGGGATTTGGTTGCGGCCTAAAGGGCAGCCCTGGGCTTTTTGTGTTGTTTCGTGGCCAGACAAAAAGTCCCGATTGCTCGCGACGTCAAATGGATACCAGATGCTGCAATCCCAATGAATAGGCGGGCCATTGTTTGAAATCAGACTAATCCGACTGTCCGAGATTCGTTTGTAGTCCCGGCTTTAGCCGGAAAATGGGCTCGATTTCTTCTCTCAGCCGGTACGCGTTAGCGTCCGGTTTACTCAAAATTACGTGAAAAACCGGGTGCTAACGCACGGCGGCTGATACGGGAGTGGAAAACCGGGTGCTAACGCACTGCGGCTGATACGAGTTGCGATCAAATCGAGTTGGGCACCAGCCCAAAACCCCGGGGCTTCCTTCGCTCCGCTCAGTCCAGCCCCGGCCACCCGATCCATCAAAGCACGACTGACAGAAGTCTAAGCCACTTCCCAGCCTGCGCGATATTCTTTGTTGATCAGCTTCGCGGCTTCTGGCACGTTTGTCACCACGAGTTTCTCAGCGTCCCAGTCGAGGGCCTTGCCGAGGCGATACGCCACGTTGCCGAGAAGGACCGTTTCGGTCAGCGCACCGGAGTAGTCAAAGTTGCAGGTGGTCGGCGAACCGTCCTTGCAGGCTTTGATCCATTCCGCATGATGACCGATCGAGTTCGGAATCGTTTCCGCTGGCGGTTTGAAGTCGCTGAACTTGTCACCTGG
>JAYTAK010001212.1:0-2647 GCA_043737515.1 Candidatus Kuenenia sp.
CACGCGGTCATGAGTGAGAGAATTGGCGAGCGGCATGCGTCAGCTTGCCGGTACAAAAAAGCGATGTACCGGAGGGCTCACGCCACTCCGCTCGCCGGAATCATTTCTGGCCGCGCGGAGTATAGTCATCAGGCCGTCAGTTTCTACGGTCTTTCCGCTTCTGGCTGAACGGGTTTCATCCCCGTAAAGAAACCGATCATCATTTCGTCCCAGCTCTGTTGTCCCCAGCGAACTTCTTTGGCTGGGTTCGGATTGTTGAGATTCTCGGCGGAGTTATCAAACTCCGCGTAGCACGTCACGACCGTCCCTTTTGGAATCAGTCGCGGTTCCGTAAATTCGTAACGCAACTGCCAGTTGAAGTCGTACTTCGGGACGTCCAGCAGGATTTCTGACTTGCCGTCGGGGAAGATGGCTTCGTATCGAAATGATTTACCTCGCAAATGCATGTGCGGTGTCAGACTCAGGAGCGTGATGTCTTCCCGAAATCTCTCGCTTGACACAACCGGATGCGCGGCAGCTCCGGGCGGGATGCGGAGTTTCGGATTGACGGCTTCCAGCCCGACGACTTCATTCACGACTTTCGATGCGTCAATAAACTTCAGCCCGATGTTACTGATGTCAGTCTGCTCAGTGCCGTTGGGCGTGTAATGCATTTCAAAGATGATCTGCGTTCCCGCCGGAACCATCATTGCCGCGCCGTCAGGGAATATCAGGGGAGATGTTCCCGGAGCATATCCAATCAGTCTGTAGGGTGCGTGAAGCGAAGCGCAACGCACCATGTCTCTCGATAAATCCACAGTGGTGTGTTTCGCTCCGCTGCACACACCCTACAAATTCCGAATCTGGCCTGCCGGGTCGGCGGCGCGGTGATCCGGGGCGTCAGAATCGTGAAAATATCGGGAAAATGTGGCATCCGGACCGGCGAAACGGTGTCACCGGTGGAGATCGTTCGCAGCGAACGATACGGTACGCCACAAGCTGATGCGTACCGGAATCGAAGTCCGACGCTCAGACGGCGTTCATTCCGTTCACAATTCTGGAATCTGGTTTTTGCTCCATGGCCGAAGTGACTGGTCCCGATTTTTCAAAGTCTGAATTGCTTCCCGCAATCGCACAGGATTCTGCGACCGGTGAAGTCCTCATGATGGCATGGATGAACCGGGAAGCGTACGAAGAGACGCTTCGCACAGGCCGCGTCTGCTACTACAGCCGCAGTCGTCAGAAACTCTGGCGCAAAGGTGAAGAAAGCGGCAACGTGCAGGAACTGCACGCGATTTATTTTGACTGCGACGGCGACACGTTGCTGGTGAAGGTCAGGCAGGTCGGCGGTGCGGCGTGTCATGAAGGATACAGCAGTTGCTTTTTCCGGAAGATCGATCCGAAGACTCAGAGCTTCACCGTGGAAGGCGAGCGAGTGTTTGATCCAAAGACGGTTTACGGCAAATGAGATCGTCGTTCGGCTGTACGCAGCAGACGATGATGATTAATAAAGAGGTAAGTTTTCATGTCAGGTCGAATTCTAAAACTGGGCATTCCTGCTGGCAGCCTTCAGGAATCCACAGCGGCCCTGTTCAGCCGCGCGGGTTACAACATCAAGTTTGCTTCGCGTTCCTATTTCCCGACGGTTGATGATCCGGAGATCGAATGCATGCTGATTCGCGCTCAGGAAATGGCACGCTACGTTGAAAACGGCATTCTGGATGCCGGCATCACGGGCTATGACTGGATTCTGGAAACCAATGCCGACGTGCATGAAGTCTGCGAACTGGTGTTCTCCAAAGTCAGCCGTCGCCCGGTCCGCTGGGTGCTGTGTGTTCCGGAAGATTCGCCGATCAAGACCGTCAAGGATCTGCAGGGCAAGCGGATCGCGACGGAAGCCGTGGGACTGACCACGCGGTTTCTGGAAAAACACGGCGTCAAAGCGCATGTGGAATTCTCGTGGGGCGCGACGGAAGTCAAGCCGCCCAAGCTGGCGGACGCGATCGTGGAAGTCACTGAAACCGGCAGCTCGCTGCGGGCAAATAATCTGCGAATTATGGACGAGGTGCTGCAAAGTACGACTCGGTTCATCGCCAACCGCACGGCCTATACCGAGACCTGGGTTAAATCAAAAATCGACAACATCGCACTGATGCTGCAGTCCTGCCTGGCAGCGGAAGGCAAAGTCGGCCTGATGATGAACGTGCATCAGCGCGATCTGGATGCGGTGGTGAAAATCCTGCCGGCACTGCAGACCCCGACCGTGTCGCATCTGTCCGATTCAGAATGGGTGGCGTTGAATACGATTGTGGACGAAAGCATCGTCCGCACCACGATTCCGCAACTCAAACAAGCGGGCGCAAGAGGGATTGTGGAGTACCCGATCAGCAAAATCATTGACTGATGTTCCGGGATGACCTCAGCGGCATGCCAGGCAGTCAAGCTGTTCAGAATCAGTTCAAGCCGGGCCTTGGCACTGTGGCAAGGCATTTCGAGTAATTCGAGTATTGCTGGTAATTCGAGCGTGTGCTACAGTGTTTCTGTTACCAAACAGGAGGTCATTCCGATGGCTACGCTGATTCCGGAAAACTTTGAAACAGTTGCGCCGAGCGAGGCTGACGCAGCGCTAGCGCTTGAGTCCAGCCGACTGCTGGCGATGCGTAAATTC
>JAYTAK010001213.1:0-2646 GCA_043737515.1 Candidatus Kuenenia sp.
TGGTCTGTATTTTTCTGCCGATCATTTTTCTGCCCGTCCTGACTTCTGCAGACAGACGTCTGAAAATCTTCTCACGAAAACAAGACTCTTCACGTTTGCAGAGCAGATGACCCATTTCTGTCGTTCGGTGGGCTGGCTTGCGTTATGACACGAAATAAGATTTCCAAAGGCACCTTAATCTGGACGGTGATCTTTGAATCCGTCACCTGCCTGCTGCGATTTGGCCTGCGGCTGGAATCAGCGCATGACACGGCATCAACGATCGGCGCAGTAACGTTTGGACTGCGGATTCATCACAGCTACATCAGCATCGCTCTGCTCCCGCTCGCGATGCTGGCCGAAAGACGCTGGCCGAAAGACGCTGGCCGCAGATCTCGCGGCATCTGCTGATGATCAGCATGGCGCTTGTGCTGAGCGACCTCATTCATCACTTCATCGTGCTGCACTACTAACGATTGATTTTTTGTTGTCCCGCGAAGATTTTCAGGTGACTGCTGGACGAGATTGACGCGGGTGCTACAGGAAAATAACGGACAGGAAGATGGAAAGACCGAAGCGGAATTGCCTTCCGGAATTCCGCTTCGCAAAATCCCTGTCCCGGGAAATGGCAGAACGATGCGGGCAGAACAATAAACCGCAAAGACAATCGCTTCTTATCGTTCTGCCCCCATCGTTCTGCCAAAGTCCGGCGGATTGGGCGCAGACGTGTCAGCAAAGACAGCGAAGAGTTGGACGGACATAACACATGGCACAAAGGGTTTTGGTTGCGGCATGAGGGGCCGCGCTGGACTTTTTGCTCGCATCTTTTCGGCCGTAGTTTTTTCGGATTTCGGATTTGCGGCTTCGCCGCGACAGGGTACTTCGTAGGAAGACCGCAATTCGATCTGTTCTACGTGCCTCTCTGATCACCGTTGCGCTGCCCGTCACGAGTCGCTGTGAGCAGGGACGACGAAAAAAAATCAGCGTCGAGCCAACAAACTGCGCGCGGCTTTGAATGCGACTTTCCAAGCCGTGGGATTTTTGTAAAGGAATAGTTTAACCGCGTGCCCATCGGGCCGCGCTCGTCCGCCAGTGGCCCCAGAGCGCGGCCCGATGGGCACATGGTTAAACGAAGCAAGGTCCAGGGCGGGACACTCCGGGCCGCATGTGGTGTCGCAAGTCGCCTGCCCCATTCACGAAAACTCCCCCATTCCCAGTCAACAAGCCGTTGATCGCATTGCCACCTCAATGTTCAATTGTCGTCGCGGACGGCACAATGCCACAGTCGAAAAGTTGGCACTACGATGCTCCAGGTTGAAATCCCGTTTTGCATTCAAAGTGATAGTGTACACATTGTGGTCCGCCCATCGTTCGAGTCTGCAGCAGCAGCCTGCACTTTCAAAATCCAGATTAATGTCATTTAACGGCAATACCGTTCAAAAAGTAGCAGGCACACTCCGTGTGCCGTCCGCTGATTCGCAAAAAGCCCTGCTTTTTGTGTGTCGCGGCACATGGAATGTGCCTACTACATTGCTTCGTTGAACGGTATTGCATTTAACAGGAAATGTGAGGCGCACAATGAGCAACGATTCCGCTCCTGAACAACTGTTAGCTGAACCAGCCGATGCCGTCGAAGCGTTATGGGCAAAGTCTGGCGACAAGCCGGACCTCGTCGCTCTGCTGGCGAGCCATCCGCATTGGTCGCCTCGCGAGTTGCGGATTGCGCTGCTGGTTGATCAGCAGTTTCGTGGTCTCACGTCCCAGCCATGGAGCACGGAGGACTATTTGGCGTTGGCTGCGTCACTGCCGGCGGACAATGATTTGACTCTCGATTTAATCTACGGCGAGTGCCGGGAGCGGAGTCGTCAAGGGAATCCGTTCGGCCTCACGGAACTGGTTCGCCGCTTCCCGCACCTGTCTGACCGACTGGAACGCCAGATCGAAATCGCCTCATGGTTTAAGGATCACAATAGCAGCGATTCACAGCCGGTTGGCGAGGACAGCAGCAGCATACGAACTCCCGGAACAACTCGCTTCGGCGATTACGAACTGCACCAGGAGATCGCACGAGGCGGGATGGGCGTCATCTACCGGGCGCGGCACCGGCAACTGAAACGCTTTGTGGCGTTGAAAATGATCCGCCCGGAGCGACTCACGCGTGCCGCCGATCTGCGGCGATTTAAGAACGAGACACGGATCATGGCGCAACTGGACCATCCAAATATCATCCCCATCCTGCACATCGACCAGATCGATGGCATTCACTTCTTCACCATGCGGTTGGTCGAAGGACGCGACCTCGAAGCGCGGCGTACCGAGTACATGAACAACCTTCCTCGTGCTGCAGGACTCATCCTGGCTGTGGCCGAGGCCATCCATTACGCGCACGAGCACGGCGTGTTGCACCGCGATCTGAAACCGTCCAATGTATTGGTTGATGAATCCGGTGTCCCCTTCGTCGTCGATTTCGGGCTCGCCAGTCACCAGTCGGAAGCGAGCCAGTTGGGGCCGTCCGTTGAGTTTCAGGGCACCCCGGCTTACGCAGCACCCGAACTCATCCAGGACGAATCGCTTAGTACCGGCACAGAAATAACTGTCGTGGCCGACGCTGCCAGCGTCAGTTCGGATGCTGGCAGCATCCACCACGAGGCGACACTTATTGGTGCG
>JAYTAK010001214.1:0-2644 GCA_043737515.1 Candidatus Kuenenia sp.
GCCTGAAAGGCTTCTGGAATATAGCCTGGGGCAAGTGAAGTCGCTCCCGCGACAAACGCCGCCCCAGGTCAGAATTTAATAGTGTGTTTGTACCCTGAAGGGGTTCCAGAATCGCGATTCCCCTGCCCTTTCAGGGCGTTTCTGATCACGATGCCGATTTCCTGCACCGTTGGCCCAGGCTGGATTCCGTCGCCCCTTCGGGACGAACCCCAGAGCAAAGATTCCACAGCGGTGCATCAGATCTCTACACACCACTCAGGATTGCAGTGTCACTGAAGTCATCCTGCGCCTGCCGCGCACTTAATTTGCGGTGAACTATATTGGTCGCACCGCGTGAGGAACCAATGAAGTCGGTGGACAGTTTACTTCGCATCGGTTGCAATCCACTCTCCAGATTCATTACTTACCGGGCAGAATCGACATGATGCAGCTTCGACGAATCAAGAACTTCTATTTTGGATTACTCCTTGCTGCAAGCTGTTTCTTTGGCTTCAATTTGAGCGCTCAGGATCTGGACGACGCGACAGCACGGTTCGTCGATTGCTCGCTGCTGATTGCGCCGGAGTACCCTGCGACATGGCCCACGCATCCGTTTCCGCGATTTCAATTGATCCACGAACAGTCGATCGGGCCAAACAGTCCGTACAATATCGACGTGTTGCTGATCGACGGAAACACGGGGACGCAACTGGATGTGCCGCCGCATTCTGTCGTGCGCCCGGAGTTGAAACGCGAGAAGTCCGGTCCGTTCGGCCTCGCCTATACCGACAGAATTGAAGCGTGGCAGTTCGGTGGCGAAGCCTGCATTGTCGATGTGCGCGAGCTGCTAGATAAAGCTCCGAACGGAGTCAGCCCGCTCGTGCTGCCGTCCCACATCGAACGATTTGAGCAGCAGCACCGCCGCTTGAAATTCGGCGACGTCGTGCTGTTTCGCAGCGACTATTCCGACACGTATTATCGTCCGTTTCCGGACGGCCACCGCTACATCGCCGATGTCGTTGATCGTAAAGCACCGGGCTACCCGGATCCCAATCCGGAGACGATGGAGTTTCTCGCCACACGCGGCGTGATGACGCTCGGCACTGACAGCGCGAGCATGGGGCCGATGCCGAATCTGGCTGAACCCACGCACTATGCCGGACTGCGACACGGCATGATCTGGACCGAGGGTGCGACGAATCTTGGACAGTTGCCTGCAACCGGTGCGTTCTATTGCATGCTGGGTCCGAAGCATGCGGACGGTCCGTACTCTGAAACGCGAGCATTCGCCGTTGTTGGCGGAGATCTGCCGGCGAAACTGATTGATTCCGCGAGGAACAAGCGTGCCATTGACTTGTCGCCGACACTGGCGATGAATCTTCCCGTGACGAATCCTGGTTCGCTCGCAGGACGCCATCGACAGGTTTATGTGAAGGTCGATTTTCTGTACTCGCCGGATCTCGACATGTGGCATCACACGCACCTGATGGACGCTGCGGCAGGGACTCATCTGATTACGCCATCGTTTGCGCTTCCGCCCGAAGATGCTGCGATCGAGTACTCCCCGGAAGTTCGCGGCTGGCTGGCGGATTATGAATCCAGGTACGGCAAGCGAGGTTTCAGTTCGCGAACGACAGACAAAGTGCCTCTCGACTGGACCTGCGGTGACGCGCGAGTTGTCGATGTGCGAAATCTGGTCGGCACGACGCAACAGGCCGCATGGCCAGCATCACCTGAGATTACCGTTGCAATGCTCAAGACTGATGAAACGGCTCACGGAGAATTCAAACGAGGCCAGATCGTAGTGCTCCACACCGGGCACCTCGATCAGCACTTCAAGCTGGCTCCGGATGACAAAGGCGTCTGGCAGAATCCACTCACAGGAAAATCTGAAGGCTGGCCTGCTCCCGGCCCGGAAGCGATCAACTATCTGCACAGCAAAGGCATCCGCTGTATCGCGACGGATGCACCGGATCTCGGGGGAGTCGATCCCCGCCGCGCACTAATGACCTATTGGGCACTCGGGGGCCACGACATGGTCGGCGTTGAATTCCTGCACAACGTCGGCAGCATTCCAAAGGGCGCTTACTTCCTGTTTGCCGCGACCCGCATTCGAGATTGCCACGCCAGCCCCGGACGCGCGATGGTTCTGTACTGAGATCGTGTGACCGCGCGGCATCGTCACGAAAGCAAACCCACCTCGGCATGGGCATTTTCGGCTAACTCGCCAGGGTCGGGATTTTTGTCTAAGGGCTGGGATGAAAATAACCGTCTGGTGTTGTTAAGGCAAGAAAATTGTGAGGTAAGAAGATGAGTCGCATTGGAGTAAGGACTGGCGCAGAAATAACTGTCGTGGCCGACGCTGCCAGCGTCGGCTCGGATGCTGGCAGCATCCGCCACGAGGGGACACTTATTGGTGCGCCAGTCCTAACCGTTCACGTCATCTTGAGAATGACCGTTTGAACCACAGATGGACGCGGATGAACACAGATTGACAGTTGACTTATATCTGTACTACTAACAGTTGAATTCTTGTTTTCTCGCGCAGATTCTCAGGCGTCTGATTGCGGAAGTCAGGTCTGGCAAAAAAATGAGGGGCAGAAAAATACAGAACACGAATTGAGGTCTTTCTGCGATTCATTTTTCTGCCATGAATTTTTCTGCC
>JAYTAK010001215.1:0-6065 GCA_043737515.1 Candidatus Kuenenia sp.
GCGTTTTTCAAAAGTGTTTTGAAAAATGACATTTCGCGGTGCGCAAAGATGGCGCAGAAATCTTTCTAAAAAAGGTACTTGACAATGCTAGAAGAGCCCAACGGAGAGCGGATCGCTGATCCAGGGCGTTGCCCTGGGCTGATTTGTCTTTGCCTTTCTTCAGGCCACCGGACAAATTGCCATTCGACTCCTCGGCTCACGACTCACCTCCACTCGACGTGAGCGCAGCGAACAACTCGTCCTTCAACCGATCGCGGGTTTGTTGCAGGTCGGTCATCAGGAGTTGGTAGTCGGCGAGCAACTCGTCGGGGTCGGTGTGTGCGACGCTGGTGTCGTGCGGGTTCTTGATGTCGAGGTTGTAGCCGGCGGCTTGGACTTGCGCGAGCGGCACCTTCCAGGCTTGCTCGGTCTCCTTCCGCTTCTTCCACCACTTCTTTTCGAGGTCGAACTCTTCGATGCGGATGGGCTTCGTCTTGTTGTAGGACTTGGCTCCCGGCGGATAGGGGTGCTCGTAGAACCAGATCTCTTTGGTCGGCTCCCCCTTGGTGAAGAACAGCAGGTTCGTCTTGATGCCCGTGTACGGACTGAAGACGCCGTTCGGCAATCGGACGATCGTGTGCAGGTTGCACTCGGTCAGCAGTTTTTCCTTGATCGTCGTTTTGACCTCTTCGCCGAACAGCGTGCCGTCGGGCAGCACGATCGCGCCGCGGCCGCTGTCCTTCAGCAGCGTGAGGATCAAAACCAAAAACAGATCCGCCGTCTCGCGCGTGCGGAACTTCTGCGGAAAATTGGTTTCGATGCCGTCTTCTTCCATGCCGCCGAACGGCGGATTGGTGATGATCGCATCGACGCGATCCCCGGGGAGGTAGCTGGCCAGCGGTTTGGACAGCGTGTTGTCGTGCCAGATGTTCGTGGGCACGTAGATGCTGTCATGGAAGCGGATATGGTGACAGGCAGTGTGATTCGCTGGAGTGCGGGTGTCAAATGCTGACGGAGAAGCGAGTGTTCCGCTGAGTTGTGGTCCACCCGGTTACTCCGACGGCATCCTGACGGTCTAATTCGCAGGGGACGAGATGCATCACTTCCGAGTATCAGTAATCATGGGCGCGGTTTTTGACGAATTTCAATGTGAACTCGCACAGGTCCGAAAGGTCTGCGCCAGCGATCTGCAGCGGGAGTTGATTCAACTGTTTCTGCTGGCACTGGAGCGTGCCTCGGGATTGTGAAACGTCCAATGTTTTCCCGCGTTTCAGCGGTCAGAAATGTGGGTAACGTCAAGGCGTGAAACCAGATGGGGCCGTCCGGCACGAGGTGGTTTGTCTCGTCGCCTGAATTCTTCTCAGAAAAACAACACTTTCAACGTTCGCTGATCAGAATAGCCGACGCGGTCTACACACGGGCCTTTTGCGCGGTCTACACACGGGCCTTTTGAAAGTCACCAATTGCGAGCAGCGCGGTGTCACGTTTTTGAATTGCCGAATCGATGACCGTGATCGAAGCGGGATCGAGTAGACGCGAACCAGCGACAACGGTTTGTGCAATCTGATCAGGTTTGCGCGAACCGACGATGGCGGACGTCAGTTCCGGGCGACGCAGGACCCAGGCAATGCTGAGTTCCGGCAGCGTCCAGCCGAGTCCCGTTGCAATCCGACCGAGTGCTTCGACGAACGCAAGATTGATCTCCAGTTGTGGCGGCTGAAATCGAGGATCCCGACTGCGATGATCTTTGGGGGACAGACCGGCCATGCGTGCCGCCGAAAACGCGCCGGTGAGCAAACCTTTCCCCATCGGACTGTAGCAGATGACTCCAGTATTCTGTTCGCCGCAGAACGGCAGAATCTCCGCTTCGACTTCGCGCGCGATCATGCTGTACGGTGGCTGCAGTGATACGGGCGGATGAATCGCCTGCACGCGTCGCATTTGACTCACGGAAAAATTCGACACGCCGATCTGACGCACTTTGCCCTGCACTTTGAGATCCACCAGTGCCTGCCAGCCTTCTTCGACTTCTTCATCAGGTTCCGGCCAGTGGAGTTGGTACAGGTCGATGCAATCCGTTTGCAGCCGCTGCAGACTCGCCTCACACTCGGCGATGACACTGTCGCGGCGGAGAGATTTGCCGATTTCCCCGTTGCCGAGCGCCACGCGACCGCACTTGGTGGCGATCAGAGGGCGATCGGAGGCTGAAATCTGTTGCATCGCTTTGGCGACCAGAATTTCACTGCGGCCTTCGCCATAAATCGCGGCTGTGTCGATCCAGTTGATTCCTGATTCCACCGCACGCACGATCGTATCGATGGCTTCCTGTTCGTCCTGATCTCCCCAGCCGAATTTCCAGTCGCCGCCGCCGATGGCCCATGTGCCAAGACCGATGACGCTGAGCTTCATTCCGCTGGAACCGAGATTGCGATACTGCATGATGAGATACTTTCTTATCGATTTTGGTGTGTTCCGCTCCACTGCACACACCTGCTTTTACGGCTGCTTGCGTGCCTGTGACTGTTCTCGATCCGTGAATCTTGTACAAATCTGCAATAATGACCAGTGCCTTGTCAAAGCTAGGATATCGGATTGGGTGGCAAAGGCTGGACTGAGCGAAGCCAAGGAAGCCACGGGGTTTCGGTCTATCGCCCTCCAACCCCGGCCACCCGAAGATAAAGATTTGACAAAGCACTCGTGCTTTGTCAAAGCCACGCAGCCGTCACTTTCTGAATCCTATCATGAATCTTCCCCAAATCCCGGCATGGCTGGAACTCCCGCTGCTCAAGCGTGAGCTGATTGAGAACTCGCACAAGAAACGAACATATGTCCTGCGCATTCTGGTCGCGTTGATCTTTATGCTGGTCATGCTGATGTTCTACAGTTCATTGACTGCCGGACACACGAACGTGCTGCAGATTATGGGCCGGGGCCGCGAACTGGCTGCGATCCTGCTCGTTTGCAATCTGGTGGCAATTTACGTGCTGCTTCCGGCGATGGCCTGTGCGGCGATTTCATCGGAGCGGGAAAGGCAGACGCTGTCGCTGATTCTGATCACGCGGATCACACCCGGTGGCTTAATTGCAGAAAAGTTTTTATCGCGACTTGTCCCGATGTTCGCTCTGATGCTGATCACTCTTCCCATGTTGAGCATCGCCTATATGCTGGGTGGGCTCAGACTCGAAGCCGTATTCGCGGCATTGCTGGGTTTGTTCACCGCCGCAATCCAGGTCAACAGTGCGGCGATCATGTGTTCGGCGTTGTTTCGAACAGCCTTAGAAGCGTTTTGGGCAACCTACCTGCTCTTCGCCATCATGGCACTCGGGCCACTGATACTCAATGAAATTGGAATCATACCAAGTGTGAATTGGTTTCCGTGGTTTGGCAACGATGTGATCTCAGCGACGTTTGTGCTGTTTCTCGCCATGTCCGTGGGAGCCATCGAAGGATTCGCCAGCATCAGCGATGTGTGTTTCTCTGCCATTCCGCCGCTCACGGTCGCCGTCTTCATGCTGGTCATCAGCCGCTTTGCGATTGCACATGGCCAGCAGGATGCACCGCTCAGCTTTCAGACGTTTGCGAAGCTCGGAAATCGAACAGCATCATTTATGTTTCGAGTCGTCACGTTTCCTGTCCGACGACTGTTTCGGCTGATTTCCGGAACGCCACATTCGCCCAGTCGGACTCTCATGGATGACACAAGACCGCCTCGACCGTTTCCAGCACTGCTGCCCGTCGCCTGGCGCGAACGACAGATCTCCGCCCTTTCGGGCTGGCGGCTGCATGCCACGTTGCTGTGTGGTGTCATGGTCCTCGAATGGGGCTGGCTGATATTGGAGAACTCATACCACTACAACGACATCTGCGCGATTGTTGATATCGGTCTGCTGATTGTAAGTTTGCTGATGGTGATCGGTGTGACCTGCCGCACGTTTGCATCGGAACGAGAACGACAGACGCTGGACTTACTCCTGACAACGCCTCTGACAAACCGCGAGTTGCTGAGTCAAAAACTCTCTGCCGCCAATCGGACGGCCTTGTTTCTGCTGGTGCCCATCTTTTTCACAGCCATTACGCATCTGCTGTGTGGGACGATGATGGTCCACTACAATTCCCAGAACAATTCCTATCCGACGCGCGAAGTATTCATATTTAACCTTGCCTGGTGGCCTGCGGCCTTTCGTTACCTGTTCGGCCTGTTTACGCATGCCCTCCTGTATATGACGCTTGTCAAGTGGACGGCTGTCTTTTTCAGCCTGTGCTTCAACTCACAAATGAAGGCTATGCTCGGCACAATCCTGAGCATTCTCGGGCTGTGCATCATACCTGCGATGCTCTTCGCGCTTCCGTTGCTCCTGCTGGGAACCGACCCTGGCCGAGCGGATCTGCCAATTTGGTACTTCACCTCGCCCGCCATCATTCCTGCATTCAATGTGGTAAATGAGTTTCACCCCTTCCTTCGAAGCAGTTGGTGGCCGCACTCCGAATTCTTCACGCTGCTGGTCAACCTTGCGATCTACGGGGCCGTCACGCTGCTGGTTCGGAGCATTGTCGTGGCGAGCCTGCCCGCTCTGTTGAATCGCCGGGACTCGGGGTCTCGCTGCTATGCTCCACGCGGTCATGAGTGAGAGAATTGGCGAGCGGCATGCGTCAGCTTGCCGGTACAAAAAGCGATGTACCGGAGGGCTCACGCCACTCCGCTCGCCGGACCCATTTCTGGCCGCGCGGAGTATAGGATCACGATCAACCGTCCGAAGACACGGCAATCCGTCGCAGGCCGCGGCAGAAGTAGTCGATCACGGATGGCACGTCGAGCTGTGTGACGATTTCGGCGTTGGTCTGTCGCGGTGCAAACGGGCGACGATCGACGATCGTCATGCCGCTGGTCAGGTCGCCGGTCGTTTCAACATCCAGTGCAACTGTTTCCGTCACAAACTTGGTGGCTTGCGCGACGATGGCCAGTGCGGCGGCGGCCGGGATCGGGACTTCTTCGCGCGGCAGGAACTGACGATTGGCACGTACCGCGAATTGCAACAGGCCGATCACAAGTTCACCGACGGGTGTGGAAGGAATAAGCCCGCTCAAGCGATCAATGTCGTCAAAGGTCAGGCCCGGCTCATTGCTGACATCAAGCGGGACGATGATCTTCCCGATCGGCGACCGCATCACAGCCCGCGCGGCCTGTGGATCGGACCACATGTTGAACTCTGCCGTGGACGTCACGTCGCCGCTGCGTCGCATCGCGCCGCCCAGACAGATGAGTCCGTTCAACAGCAGAGGAAGGTCGGGGTCCAGATCGAATGCCATGGCCACATTCGTCAAGGGACCAAATGTCAGGATGCGAATCTCCTGCGGATGCTCACGCACCAGTTCAACGATGAGCTTCGGAGATTCGCGTCGATTGTGCAGGTCGGGAACCAGCGGGTCAACTTCGCCAAGTCCCATACGCCCGTTGAGAGATTGCTGCAACGGCATGCCCGAAGGAATATGATCGGCGGGTGATTCTGTGATATCGGATTGCCCCACCCGCGGATGTCGCAAAGGATCGGCCAACCCGATCAGATAGTGCAGATTGCGCGTTGCCTGCACGCCGGAAACGCTGCCAGAAACGGCAGTGAGCCCCAGCACGTCGATCGACGGATCTGCCAATGCCACCAGGATCGCAAGGGCATCGGCGATTCCCGGATCAGCATCAATGATGATTTTCTGACTCACAGCAGTTGTACTTTCGCGGGACAGGGTTATTCATTTCACGACAGGCTCCTGCCAATCTGTTGCAGCCTGGCGTCTGTACACCAACACGATCTCTCGTTCCACATCTTCCGATCCGGCCAGACGAATGTCGATTCTGTCCGGCAATGCGGAGTATGTCGCATCATGTGGAGTTCATGCAAATGAGATCGTAATTTGAGCGCCCCTGCACCATCGGGCGGTTGCTCATCCGGGTGATGTGTCTCCCGCGATTTGCAACGACGCCGCGGGCTGCCGCGAAACGCTGGGATGAGAATCTGAAAACCGGAGCGGCGATCGCGCTGGTGATTCAAATACTGATTTATGTGTTTCTATGATAGTGGCACAGGCGGCAA
>JAYTAK010001216.1:0-6063 GCA_043737515.1 Candidatus Kuenenia sp.
GAGCCATTCGTCAGGTCTCCATGTCTTGATTCAGAAACTGGAAACCCACTACGATAAACGGCGTGTCAATTATGGTTCTGATGTACGCTTACGGCTGCGATGTGCTGTTCGGGTGCGTCGACAGTGTGTATGCTCGGCATGTGCTGAACAAGATTGCTTCGACTTACTGCATTCCATTCTTCGATGTGGGTGTCCGTCTTGTCGCCGACGGCAACGGAGGAATTGAACACGTCACCGGTGCGGTGCATTATCTTCAGCCAGATGGCTCAAGCTTGCTCAGTCGCAACGTGTTTTCAACTGCGATGTTGAGCGCTGAGGCAATGCGGCGTTCTGATCCAGAGTCATTTGAGAGTCGCAGAGCGGAAGGGTATATCGAGGGCGCGGACGTCCCACGGCCAGCCGTGATTCCAGTAAACATGGTCTTCGCGGGACTGGCTGTATTCGAATTCTTGTGTCGCCTTCATCCGCTTCGCGATGAACCTAACCGTGAGTTTGCTTCGCAGCGGATAAGTTTGAGTCATTCATTTACTGATCGCAGCGAAGATGGCGAGCGGTGCCTTGCCGTTTCAAGGTACCTTGGGCGAGGCGACATGCTTCCGTTAGTTGGAATGCCAGAATTTAGCGGTTCACCGACAAATTAAGTGCGCGCTTGATGTCAATGGCCAGCATGGTAATGTGAAGGATGTCGTTGTGAATTGTGTGCTTTACCGCGAAGCGGTTCGAGAAATTAGCCGGTGGTAAGCAGAGCGCCACCACCGGATACGTTGAAAAAATTGCCTCAGCACCCTGACAAGGGTGCCAGATTGGCGTTTCTGGCATCCCTTCAGGATGCGTGTCTCCTTGTTTCATTGACCGGTGGTGCGTCTGTCGGCGACCACCGGCTAATTTCTGCAATCCTTTCAGGATGAATCGCATTCAGGGCGATCAATGTGTGACGCGCACTTAATTTGTCGTTGAACCGGGAAACTGACATCCATGAGAATTATCCTGTTGTGTATGGCTGTTGCGGCGTTCAACGTCACGATCGGTTTCTCGGATGATCCCGTGAAGCCGCTCGACGGGGGGCTTGTTCGAGCGGAATCCATTGACCGACTTCAGCGACTGATCCCGGACCTTCCGAAGGATCTTCGGAATCGTGACTGGAGAACCGTCGTCTCTTCGACGTCATCCGATGTCCCGGGATTTCGTCGTCAGATTCCTCTGGCGGAAACGGTCGAAGTTTCTGGAATCGTGCTCGGCAGCGACGGACTTCCTGCCGCTGGAGCCGATGTCTGGGCCGCCGCAGTTTTTGCTGACATCCCGCATCGGGAACGCACGAAGACAAATGAGCGAGGTGAATTCCAACTCCATTTGCGACCCCTGCAGGGCGAAAGCGTCCGCTGGACGATACACGCATTTCGAAATGATGAAGCCGCAACGGCCAGCGATTCCCTGAAGATACGCGCCGTATCAGACACCGTGCCTCACGTTGCACTTTTGCTCCAGCCACGCGGACGGCTTTACGGTACCGTGCTCGCAACCGAGACGCTCAAACCGATCCCGGATGCGCATGTCTATCTTGATGATGGGCGAATTCTGGTCACTGATCCTGAAGGGAAATTCACGGCGAATGGAATCAGGCGTTCGCAGTTGGATTTGGCCATCGTTGCCCCTGGCCTGGTGCGGCGATTTGTGCATTACGATACCAGCCGCTCGCCCGAGACGTTCCTGCAGGTGCGAATGGCTCCAGGCGGTTTGATCGCTGGACGAGTCAGGAACACCGACGGTGCTGCGTTCAGTGATGCCGTGATCGACATGGGGACGTCCGGGAATGCGCTGGTCATGGAGAGCCGAATGATGATGTCCGGCGATGATGGATTCTTCGTCTACGACGGGATACCTCTGAATAACGTGCGCTATTACATTGGCGCGTCTGCCCACGGGATGACTGACTCTGATCTGAGAATGGTCACGATTCACTCAGCGCAACCGTGGTGCTTCCATGAATTCACGCTTCAAGCCGACCCGATCCGACAAGCGGACACCGCGGTCCGCGCAGAAGTCAAGCCGTCGAAAGATCCCCTGCCGACGCGCACCTTGTCCGGAACGATCCTCGATGACAATGAACAGCCTGTCGCCGGTGCCTCCGTCAAAAACGGCGCGACGATGTATGAATCCCGGACGATTACCTGCACAACGGACAGCAATGGCCAATTCATTCTCGAAGGTTTGCCAACCACAAACTGTTTTGTGACAGTCCAGGCTCAGGGATATGCTCCTGTGTTTGAAGAGTACTCGGCGGCCATTTCTGACAAGACGATTCGCCTGGACCGTGGCAGAACCGTTGGCGGCGTCGTGCAGACTTCAGACGGAAAACCTTTGAAGGGTGTCACCGTGATGCCGGTCATCGCATCGCCGGACCCTCGTCTCTGCAATCCCTATTGGCTGAGTCAGCTCGATGAAGAATCGAACGGACAAGGCCAGTTTCAGATCAGCGGGCTGCCCAGCGTTCCGGTCACGTTTGATTTTCTGGGAGAAGGCCTTAGCGAAGTTCGGGGTGCGACGCTGAATCTGAATTCAGATGATAACAAGATCGTGATGTCGGCAAGTGGTTCCATTCGAGGGCGGGTCCTGAATTCATTCGGCCGCCCGATTCAGAACTTCCGGATTCGTATCGACTTTCCGCAACAGCGACTGCCCGACGAGCGATTTCAAGGATTCACTGCCTCGTTTCGCGCGACCGGGATTACGTTCTCTGACAAAGAAGGGTGGTTTCAGTTGAGCGACCTGCCCTCGGGCGTTTGCTATCGAGTGACCGCAGATGCTGTCGGGTATGGCGAGGCCGCGATCGACAGGGCGTTAACGATCCCGGTCAATGAAATCACAGACGAGGACGCATTGGAACTCACCCCTGGAAATGTCTGTCCGCTGCATGTGTCGGTTTTCGACGGCAACTCAGGCGACCCTGTCCAGGGAGCCACTGTCGTTGTTAACAACGAGTCTCTTGCGAATCCGGCACTTGTAAACTGGAATTACGATTTATTCGGCCTGACGTCAACACTCACAAACACTCGGGGCACCGTGGACTTTACGTTGCCCCGATCCGGTGGAGTCGTTTGCGTCTTGAAGCCCGGCTACGCTCGCGCAAGTGTCGGATGGATTGCTGGAAATCAAAAGGTCAAAGTCGTCCTGGACGTGGAGAGCCGCATCAAGGGGTCAGTTCGGACCAGCGGCGGCCAGCCTGTGCCCGGTTGCTGGTTTCGACTGACGGATGTTATCGGCAGTCACATCAGCGTTGAGTCCTCAAGCGCTGGCGATGCCGCCTTTGAGCTGGGAGAACTGGAGGCCGGAACTTACGAATTGACCGTTGGTATCGAAAACCGCGAACTGACTCGTGTGAAGGTCTCGCTGAAACCGCGACAGACTCTGGAATTGCCAATCGAGATTGATCTGAAGTGAGTCACTGTTTTGAAATAGACTCATCCAGATTCATCAGGACACTCATCACTGCAGACCATGCAGCCAGATCAGCCGGTTTCAGAGATGTGTCGCGTGGCGAATGTCCCAGGCTCAGGAACTCGTCCGCCGCCGTGGGGTTCGCGATGAAGTGTGTTCGAGACTGCCCCAGTATTTCCTCCAGCGTCGCTTGTTCTGAATCGTCTGGCAGCCGCGAGAGTACGATCCGGAAGGCGAGTCCAATACGTGCAGCATCGGTATCGGAATTCAGCATCACGCGTTCCGCCAGCTTGCGAGCAGCCTCGACGTAAGTGGGATCGTTGAGCAGCACAAGCGCCTGCAGCGGCGTATTGGTCCGCGCGCGACGGACCACGCAGGTTTCTCGGTCGGGAGCATCGAAGGTTGCCATGCCAGGAGGCGGGCAAGTGCGTTTCCAGAATGTGTACATGCTGCGTCGATACAACCCGTCGTCCGTGTCCGCAACGTACTTGTCGCGACGTTCCACGCTGACGTCTTCCCAAAGTCCATCCGGCTGATACGGTTTAACACTGGGACCGCCGATCTTCTCTTTCAGCAGGCCGCTGACGAACAATGCGTTGTCGCGGACCGTTTCCGCTGGCAAGCGATATCGAGGTCCACGACCAAGCAACAGATTCCGAGGATCGCGGTGCAGTTGTTCGGCGGTGACACTCGATACCTGCCGATACGTCGCCGACATGAAAATCTCTTTCAGAATGGCCCGTTGGTCCCACCCTTGTTTCACGAGTTCAGTGGCCAGCCAGTCCAGCAGTTCCGGATGACTCGGCAACGCGCCCTGGATGCCGAAGTCTTCGGCAGTCTCCACAATTCCGGTCCCGAACAACATTTCCCATTGGCGATTGACGGCGACTCGAGCCGTCAACGGATGAGCCGGATTTGTCAGCCAGCGCGCCAACTGCAACCGACTCAGATTCTCCGGTGCTGCAGTGCCAGAATCTGCGTGCGACACCAGTGCGATGGGAAAAGCGGCAGTCACCTGTTCACCACGCTGATCGTATTGACCTCGCTTCAGCACAAAGATCGGGCGGGATTCAGCCGGTTCTGCCATCACCATCGTGGCCGGGATTTCAGCATCCAGCTTGGTCCGCTGTTCGGTCAGCGACGTTTTTTCCGTCTGCAAAGCCGTCGTGTCGGCACCGGCGTCGGCCGCCCGCTTCGCGATTTCCGCTTCGACTTCGGCCAGTCGCGCGGCAAGACGGTCGAGTTCCATCTGCTGCTCAGGCGTCGGCAGCTTCAACAGCGGCTCTGCCATGCGCGCCTTGTTGTACGAAACAACTTTGTCCGGCACGTTGTTGAAGAACGCGGCGAACTGATAATACTCCTTCTGCGTCAATAGATCATACTTGTGATCGTGACACCGTGCGCATTGCAGAGACATGGCAAGAAACACGGTGGCCGTCGTATGCACGCGGTCGGCGACATACTCCACGTGATACTCTTCCTCAAAGATTCCGCCCTCAGTCGTCAGCACATGGTTACGACTGAATCCCGTGGCGACCCTTTGCGAGACTGTTGCATCCGGCAGCAGATCCCCGGCAAGCTGTTCTGTCAGAAACTGATCATACGGCATTCCATCGGCGAAGGCTCTGATGACCCAGTCGCGCCACGGCCACATCGTGCGAGTTTCATCGTTGTTATAGCCGTTCGTATCAGCGTACCGCGCGGCATCCAGCCACTGCATCGCCATCCGCTCGCCGTATCGCGGTGACTTCAGCAGACGATCGACGACTTCCTGGTAGACGCTTTCCTTGGGGGCTGTCTTCAGCAGATCTCCGAATGCGTTGAGTTCCTCCAGCGACGGCGGGAATCCGGTCAGATCGAAAGTGACTCGTCGCAGCCAGACGTGCGAAGCGGCTTCTTCAGACGGCTGCAGTTGTTCATCCTCCAGTCGCTGCAGCACGAACGCATCAATCGCATTCTTCGGCCATGCGGCATTCTTCACAGTCGGAACGACCGGGCGAATGGGAGGCGTAAAAGCCCAGTGCGAAGTAAACTCCGCCCCCTGCTCAATCCATTGTCGCAGAACGAGTTTCTGTTGATCGGTGATGGGCTTCTTCGACATCGCTGGCGGCATCTGCAAGTCCGCATCGTGGGAATGGATGCGTGCGATAAGTTCACTCTCATCGGGTTTTCCGGGCACGATCGCGATTCGCCCGCTGTCAGATGCGGCGGTCGCAGAGTCCTCGCGATCCAGACGAAGTCCCGCCTGGCGTGCAACTTCATCCGGCCCGTGACAACTCCAGCAATGATTCGACAGAATCGGTCGCACGTCGTGATCAAACCGCACGCGCTGCTGTACCTGCGCGGACAGTGAATTCAGCCGAACGGTGATCACGAGCAAAAACAGGATTGCGGACAGCGGCAATTTCATAATTGTGATTCCGATAGAAGTTGTCGAAGTCCGCGAATTGTATGATGTGAAACGCATTGACGCCATCAGCGCCGAACCAAAACCGGCGTTCCAGCGGGCCACCGATCATCAGCAGCGAAAACTCGTTTAACCTTATTTTCCGCACCCCCTTGCGGAGCGAGATTTGTGGGGTATTTCGGGGTATTTCGGGGGTTTGAATTATTTCATGAATTTAGCCA
>JAYTAK010001217.1:0-2642 GCA_043737515.1 Candidatus Kuenenia sp.
GCCTTCATACACCATGTTCAGGATTTCCAGTTCCCGCGCCCCGAGAGAGCGCAGTTGCTTGCGCGCCGCTGTAATCCTGTCGATCAGATGGTCGATCGCATTCCTGTCGGACAGCACTCGAAAACGCAGCAATCGCCCGATCACCGCTCCATCAGTATGGCTGAACACGCAACGGACAGAAACCTGAATCTTCGTTTCATTATCCAGCAGCAGTTGAATGTTCTCTGCCGCATCCGAGTTGTGCATGGCGACACGAGCGAAAAACTCTTCCGCAGGAACGCCGGTTCCTTTCAACGCTGTCGCGAGTGCCGCTTGTGCCACTTCCCCGCCCGTAGCCACGGATGTCAGATTCCAAAGACTGCAGAAAGGATGGGAACACCATGCGGGATCAGACTGCTGCACTGGAAGAAAGCACCATGCCGACGGATCGCTTTCGCAGATCGCTTCGATGAGCGATGAATCAGGTGAATTTAACGCGGCGATTTCGGACATTGAACTTCCGTCCGCAATTGCGGAATCTGAATGATTGTTTGGCTGAACCTGCGGTCAGGGAGCCAGGCTTGCTGTCACGTGGTGCGATCAGTGCTCCATAGCTGGATTCATGGCTGTTTCGAGCATGGAGCACCAATCCGAGGACCAGCGACGCTCGTATGTTTCCTCGATCAGGGCCTGCAACTCAATTCGAATATGGTCTTTTTTGACAATTGAGTAGGGTATGTCCCCGCCCGGTTACTAAGCCTGGGATTTGCCTTCGATATTTTCTGAGCATCCTGGCAGTTGCGCTGAAAGCCTAAACGCCTGTCCTGATAGCGAACATTTATACTCCACGGGGTCACGAGTGAGAGAATTGGCGAGCGGCATGCGTCAGCTTGCCGGTACAAAAAGCAATGTACCGGAGGGCTCACGCCACTCCGCTCGCCGGACTCATTTCTGGCCGCGCGGAGTTTATGCCGGAAAACCGTTGGAATTCGTTCGCCCATGCGGCAGGATGTTCAGAAAAAACCACACGAAGCATCAATGCGTGTGGCTTTGTTGCCACAGCACGGAATAACCCAACCTGCGATCAAACGGAGATGAGCGTCTCGCGGAGTTCGCCGCGACTGCCGGTTCGTCAGAGTGCTAGAGTTTGCGGTAGCCAGGGCAATTCGTCCGTTTCCTGCATTTGCGCCTACTGGTCTAACACAGCAAAGCTTTTCATGAATCCCGGTCTCCGTCCGTCACAGAACTTCAAGAATCCGGTCGGTCTGCTGTTCCGCATGTTGATGTCGGGGCAGCGCGCTGCCTATTCGACACTGATTCATGAGGCCATGCGGCTGATGTCGCGACCTTTGAACAGTCTGCTCGCCGGTCGCGAACGACGTCTGTCGCAGTCCGCCGTTTCTGAGGTTGCGCCGGTCATTCTGGTGGTCGGGGCTCCCCGCAGCGGCACAACACTGGTCTATCAGACGCTGGCCAGATACATGGATGTCACCTACTTCAGCAACCTGACGTCGCTGTTTCCCGATGCACCGCTGGCTGGGACAAAGATGTTTCGCTGGTTACCCCGTCGCCAGTCTGCGGACTTCCGGAATTTCTATGGTCAGACGGCAGGATTGGGCGGCCCAAACGACGGCTTCAGCGTCTGGAATCAATGGTTGGGGCACGACCGTTATGTTCCACGCACAGATTTAACGACCGACGAACAGCGTTCCATGGGACGATTCTTTCGAATCTGGTGTGCTGTTTTCGGCAAGCCGTTCCTCAACAAGAACAACCGCAACGCGGGATGTCTGAACCTGTTGTCCCGGGCGATTCCGCAGGCCAGCTTTGTCGTTGTCCGCCGCAATCCCCTGCTCGTCGCTCAGTCACTGATTCATGCCCGAGAACAGGTGCAGGGCGATAAGTCGGTCGGCTGGGGGCTGCACAGTCAATCGTCGGACACGACCGCCGATCCACTGGCCTACGTCGATGATGTGTGCGACCAGGTGCTGCAGATTGAAGCCGAACTTGATGAGCAGTTGAAACATCTTCCTCAGAACCGGATTGTCGAGTTTACCTACGAAGGCTTCTGCGAAGCCCCTGATTCGACACTCCGCTGGATCGCGTCCCGCATTCCCGGCGTGCGACTAAAGGAAGATCTCATTCAGCGCGAACTTCGCCCGTTTGAAGTATCAGCCACCGTGACGCTGTCGGCACCTGAAAAAGAGCGGTTGTTGTCGCGATTGCATGCCGCTGGAAAAACGCTCGCCGCTGTACGGTAGGCTGACTCTCTGAGTCGGAGACGTCAGTCCCGGAGGCCCTCAAACACAACTCGGCTCGATGGAACGAGGCCCCGCCCTGCAACGCCGTGAAGGATTTTGATCAGGAAAAACGCGGCGAAAGTTGAACTTTGGACGAGTACACGGCGCGAGTGTTTCGGCCGCGAAGCGGCGACAGCATGTAGCCACGGGCGTCAGCCCGTGGATGCGGAATCATCAGGGATTGTGAGTCCCGAAGGGACGACAGCACCGGTCCAGCACACGCCTGCTGTCGCCCCCATTCGGGGCTGTCGGTCAATTTGGTTCCGCCCGACCGTGGGTTTCACCCACGGCTAGTGCGCCTGTGAAGGCGATTGAATAGTCAGGTGAGAGTCCTGATCAGAGCATACGTTAATGCTCTGTAGC
>JAYTAK010001218.1:0-2636 GCA_043737515.1 Candidatus Kuenenia sp.
ACGCCTGCGGCTTGCCGTTAAACGAAGGAAAGCTGGTTGAATTATGGCTTTGCCTTCGGCGGATCAACCGGAGAACTCACAACGACAGTCAAAGTCTTGTCCGGTGCCAGGGAGAAGATCGTGCGGATGTGAGGATCGGCGATCAGCAGATTCGCACCGTTGCGGCATAGGCCGACGGGGCGGTCGAGCGGTTCGCCGGAAACAAATTTCTCGGGCTTGCCGTCTGAGGCGATTTTCCAGACGGCGTGTTCATAGTTGTCGGTGACAAAAAACGTACCGTCGTCCATGCGGACAATGTTGTGCGGCATGTTGAAGGGATGATCCTTGATCCACGGTTCGATCTTTCCGTCCGGCGTGACTTTCTGAATCTGTCCCTGCTTGCTGGATGTGGAAAGCACCCACAGGTTGCCGTCTGGATCGATGGTGAGACCACGCGGTGAATTGATGACCGCAAACTCGGTCGGTTCTTTCGCACCCTCAGCAGGCATTTTCCAGATGCGATGCAATTCGATGTCCGCCGTGTAAATCGTGCCATCCGGTGCGACGGCAATCGCCATCGGAATGCCGATCCAGCCGCTGGTCAGAGGCTGCGGCTGGCCAGCGTCATCAAAGCGATAGACGTCACGTGTCGATGAGTCACCAGCCAGCAGTTTGCCTTGATGATCGAAGGCCAGACATCGGACGGCGTTGAGCGGTGTGCGGAATTTTTCCGAGCCCTGAAAGTAAATGGACTTCTGTCCGTTCTCAACCTTCCAGATACCGTGCATGTTTTTGTCAGCGACGTAAATCACACCGTCAGCCTGAGCGGCGACAGCCAGCGGATAAACAAACTCTGTCGCGGCGACAGCAGGCGTTTCGGTCGAAGGAGCAGCGGCATCCTGGGCCATCGAAACGATTCCAGACATCGAACACAGAATAGCAAGACTGCTGAACAGGCGACAGTTGATTCTCACGAAATGTCTCACAATGCGGATTCCGATAAGGGGTTCCAATTGACCGGCCCGGCAGTATACCGAACCCGCCGACAAAATCACTCGACTTGCTTTCTGGCCCGTTCGATCGAGTCGATCACGGCCTGGACGTATTGCTGGTCCGAAAATGGGCTCATAATGTAGGACTTGAGGGCCACAACGGGCTGGCCGTAGTCGGTTTCTCGAAAGCGATCAGTCATTGACAGCACGACTCCGTCGCCGCGCATGGCTTCGGCATGGAGAATCTTAAACACCCGGCGATTGTATTCATTGTATTTGTGAAGCTGCGGAGCATAGCTGGCGTTGGTTTGTTCGAGCTTCGGAAATTCAAACGTATCGACGTCGTCAGGGTAAACTCGAAAGAGCGTCACAGGACCAAAGTTCTCCGGATTCATCACACTGATGGATGGCTGAGCTGTCAGGCGATTACGCAGCGTTTCGGCCATCGTGACAAGGTGACCCAGCAACGTCCGCAGTCCGGTTTTTCCCAATAGTTGCAGCGCACCGAGTGCTGCCATCGGGCCGCTGCCGGAGCGACTGGTCTCCAGAGTGAACCGACCGGGATTGTATTCGCCGGATTGAAACAGATACGGTGTTGTCGCCTGATCGCGGGAAAGAATCTGCAGGTCTCGTGCATCTTTCACAAAAAACGCACTGGAAATATACGGGGCGAAGCCCGTCTTGTGGTAATCGACGCCGATCGAATCCGCCAGATGCAGATGTCGTATTCTTCGGTTTGCCCCGGCGAGAGCCCGCAGCGTTCGATCCGGAAATTCCAGCGAGTTGCGGGTAAAATCGTAATCCCGGAAAACGCTCCAGGCCCAGCCGATAACCGCGTCGGCGTGAAGTTGCGGCACATAGTCGAGCGAGAATTCTCTTACGAGGTCATCGCGAATCTGATGGATCTGTTCGAGCGAATCCAGACCAAACGCATCCGTCGTGCCCATGGTGGCGATGATGCACGAGATCCGACGACCTTCTTTGAGCAGTCGCCGCAATTCGGTTTCCAGCAGGCAGGTTCGGATTTCATTGTTGGGGGCGGTTGGAATCTTGACGACATTGTTCAGTCCCAGCCCCAGCCAGGTCGCCGCCGTACTTGCCGCATAGTGCGCCTGATCCGAGCAGACGATGACGGGCGGCTCACCTGTCATTCCTGTTTGCATGGTTCCCGGCAGAGCCTTCTCGATCCCCATGCGAATCGCGTACAGCAGCGTTCCGGTCCCGCCAAACGTAAACACGCCGCTCGACGTGGCGGGATCGTAGCCCATCAATGCGGCCGTCATGCTGACGACTTCGGCTTCTGCCAACGCGACGCCGCGACTGGCTTCTTCGCTGCAAAGATTCGGATTGTAGATGGCCGGCAGCAGGGTTCCCAGAATCCCCGTAATACACGGCGGGTTGATCACATTCACCTGAGCCCGTGGATGTCCCCAGATAAACATGCCTTCCAGATGATCCACCAGATCGCGGGAAACCATCTCGACAGTACTCATCGCTTCGGGAACTCGTGCATCCATCGCCGCTGCGAAGTTGACTTCTCGTGGCTCACCCAGAATCGGGCGATGCGACTTCATCTTGTCCACCCGATCCAGCGCGCGCAGGACCGAGAACACGAACCACGCATCATGTTCCTGATCAGAAACCGGTTGCGGAAACGCACAGATC
>JAYTAK010001219.1:0-2636 GCA_043737515.1 Candidatus Kuenenia sp.
CCAGTTTCTCACGCTTTCCCCAAATGGTGCGTTGCGCTCCGCTTCACGCACCCTACGATTAAATCAACACGTCCCTCAGTCCTGGCCGCGCGGAGTATATGGACACTCCTCAGCGCAACTGTCGTTGAAGACCCGATTGATTATTTATCATCCGGTGCCGGGTGGGATGATTCAAGGCATGCCATGTTACCGTCGCGGTCTTTGCAGATCAGACTTCCGTTGGCGAACACGACATGAGGCCAGACGTCGGTGGAGAACACATTGTCGATGCTGGTTAACTCGTGGTAGGCTGCTGGCGATCGATCGGCGGTATCGACCAGTGCCAGTCGTCCACGACCGCCCCACACGATGATGCGATTGTCACTGGTCACGATGCACGAACCAGCATCGCTGTATGTGCCGCCTTCCCATTTCTGCTCGCCCGTTTCAAAGTCCAGACATCGCATCCGCTGCCAGGCAAAATAGATGTGGCCGTTGTGAATAACCGGACTGCACACTTTTGACGGGAATGGCTGCTCCCAGATTTTCCTGGCTCCGTTCAGCGTAATCTCCAGCTTGCAGAGCGCCTGATGGTTGTAGGCGGATGTGACCAGGACGTAGTTTTCGTGGACGGCTGGTGTCGCAATGTTGTTCACAAAGTCTGTGATCCACTCGTATTGTGCGACGGTCTTACCTTCATGGCCAGCGTCAAGACGTGTGACGAGCAATCCCTGAAATGTCATAACGGCGACACACGGAACACTTTCGACCATCATCGGCACCACGCCTCCCGTGTGACCGGCTGAGCCCTTCGCTTCTGATAGCCAGACTTGTTGACCGGTTTTCTTGTCCAACGCCAGGAGTGTCCCTTCATCGGCTCCTGCTTCGACGATCACCCAATCGCCGTGGACAAGTGGGGCGGTTGTGTAACCATAGTCTCGCTGTCCGGATCGACCGACCTTTGGACGTCGGTGAATAGTATAAGTGTCGTAAAGATTGACGCTCCAGATTCGCTGCCCGCGATGGTTCGTGTCCCAGCAGATCAGATCGCCATCGCAGCTCAGTGTGTAAAGGAAGCCGGTAGCCGCGTCGTACTCAGGGGTGGATGTCGGGCCGGAATACAATCCTTCGTCACCTGTCGCCAGTCGACCGTACTGAGGGCACTGATACGAGACTGACCAGTCCTCCTTGCCGGTCTTCGCGTTCAGGCAGTACACGAAATCCTTCTGTTCGCGCCAACCCATCACGAACAAATGATCGCCAACAACGATCGGCGATGTTGAGCCCTCGCCGACATTGCGACTCCATGCCGATTCAGATACTTGCCATCCGTCCGCCGTCCAGCCTGACTCCTCATCAACGACGTCATTGCGATTCGGCCCTCGCCAATGTGGCCAGTCGTCGGCGAGAATTTCGACGCGCGGCAATATCAGACAGCAGAGAACCACCGCAAGTTCCGTCAGGAGAGTTTTCACGTATGACCTCACGTCAATCTGCATCAGAACGACACCAGGCAGGCACCGCTGGCCAGTTTATTAATATACCGTAGGGTGTGTGAAGCGGAGCGCAACACACCACTGCGGATCCGCCCGCAATCATGTTGCGTTTCGCTTCGCTTCGCGCACCCTACAGGAATCGCAGAATCACAAACTGGCCAGCCGTGACCAGAAAGGTATTGATGCTAAACAATTCAAGCGGCATGCAATATAGTGATCGACCTGCGGTAGCTGAATTCGTAAGAATTCAGGGAAGCTCTGAATTCTTACAAATTCGGCTACAATACTGGAAACATTTTTCTGCCGCTCGCCTGACAGAAAACAGCGAAGAGCGAACTTTGACAAGAACTTCAGACACCCGCAACTCTTCGCATATCGCAGAATCTTCGCCGAGACTCGAGTTCATCGTGGAGCCGTACCTGTCCGGGGTACGCATTGATTCTTTTCTCGCGAAGCAGCTTCGCAATTACACGACCTGGCGTCTGCATCGCATGGTGACCGCAGGCATGGCGACGATCGATGACATTCGGGCTGAAGCTGATCAGCGTGTGTTTCGCAACCAGCGTGTTTCGCTCCGGCTGATTGAGCCGCCAGATAAGTTGCTTGAGCCAATTGATCTGCAATTGACGATCGTCTACGAAGATCCCTGGCTGATCGTCATCGACAAGCCCGCAGGACTCGTCGCCCATCCCGTCGGTGATTTTCAGGATGGAACACTTTCCAACGCTCTGCAGCACTATCTGGACCAGCAAACGGCTCTCAAAGGACTTCTGAGACCGGGCGTCGTGCATCGACTGGATCGCATGACGAGCGGGCTCATTGTGACCGCAAAAGACCACATGGCGCATCGGCTGCTGTCGATCGATTTTCAACAGGGAAAACTTTCGAAATCCTATGTTGCCCTGGTGGACGGATCTCCGGATTTTGAGCAACGGCTGATTGAACTGCCGATCGGCCAGCGTCCTGGCGGCAATACGGTCCTGATGTCCGCTCGCCCCGATGCAAAAAACCCGCGACCGGCGAAAACGAAAGTCACCGTCGTCGAACGGTTCACTGATCACGCACTGGTGGAATGTGTGTTGTTCACCGGACGCAATCATCAGATCCGAGTGCATCTTGCAGATCAGGGCTATCCAGTCGCCGGTGACGAATACTACGGCC